>QIAI01000110.1:11285-12237 GCA_003224995.1 Acidobacteriota bacterium | reverse complement strand
TCTGAGCACGT
Organism: Acidobacteriota bacterium; assembly: GCA_003224995.1. GTDB lineage: Bacteria > Acidobacteriota > Terriglobia > Terriglobales > Acidobacteriaceae > Gp1-AA133. The sequence continues at coordinate 12,226 of QIAI01000110.1, read as the reverse complement.
GGCATGCGACACCCCCTAATTTTTTGTGGAGGCATACGGCGGCGCGTATGCTATATAGTTACGAAAGCTTACTTTTACTTTCGTTCTGGATGCTTTGTCAAGAACAAATGGCCGAGCCCGGTTCGAAAAGGAGCAGTGCACGTCGTCTGAGGCTTGAAGGCCCTATCGGGGGCGGCTCGGACTTCGGAGAAACCAGACGGTTATGCCGACAGGCTGGTCGCCGCATCCATGGCTGTATTTCGTAACAAATAGAAAGTATTCGAAAGCTTGAAGTGGGCGAGGGCACCTATGAAGCGGCTTATCCCGTGTATTTTCTTATTGGCGGGCGCGTTGGCCGGCCAGACCCAGTCCGCTGCCCCGCAAATCGGCTACAAGTCTGCAAGCGATGCCGAGCAGAAGAAGACTTTGCTCCTGCGAGACTTCAAGCCCCTCTCCATGCTGCACGTGCCTACCAACAACGTAGAGAAAGCCAAGTTCTACGTGATCGATGTTCATAACCACGTCAACGACGCCGCCGGCATTGACGAGCATATGGCTCCCGAGCGAGTGCTGGAAGTCATGGACCGGACCAATGTCAAAACCATCGTGATTCTCACCGGCATGTGGGGCGAGAAGCTTCAGGCCGTCATCGACGAGATGGTGAAGCCGCATCCCGGCCGCTTTATGGTGTTCACGCAATTGGACTGGTCTAAGGTGGAAGATCCCAATTTTGGCGCTGAGATGGCAGCGCAGATTCGCGACTCGGTTTCACGCGGGGCCCGGGGCCTAAAGTTGCTGAAGGATCTGGGACTGGGAGTGCGAGACAAAAGCGGCAAACTGATTGCGATCGACGACCCGCGACTCGATCCCGCGTGGGAGGAATGCGGGCGGCTCGGAATCCCGGTGTTCATTCATAGCGGAGACCCTGAAGCTTTCTTCCTTCCCATCGACGCCACCAACGA
>QIAI01000110.1:0-11003 GCA_003224995.1 Acidobacteriota bacterium | reverse complement strand
TCGAAACCAGCGATGAGTACTTCGCTTACTGGGGCTCGCCCGGCCAAGGACGCTTCACCATCAGCGGCCTGGGGTTGCCGGATGAGGTTTTGGAAAAGATCTACCATAAAAACGCCGAGCGCCTGTTCAGACAGTTCCACGCAGATTCCATCCGCAGTGCCAACAAGGGGGCCCAGTGAAGTCGCCACTCCATCGCATCTATTTCCTCATTTCGGTTGCGTTCGTATCAGTTCTCATTCTGGCGTGCAATCGCGTCCAGCCGAAACCGAAAGAAAAAGAGCAGCCTTCCCAACCCTCGGCTATCAAGGTCCAAATCAATCCCGGAGGCCCGCTCCTCCTGACTACGGGGACCGCCAGTTTTGAGGTTGAGCCCTCGGGCTATATCCAGGCATTCCTGCTCGGTGAGGGCAAGCGCCTCACGCTCGATGATCCCAAGCCCGGGCAGCCAGCCGACAGTGACTACCTCGTGCATGACGGCAAGGAGATTCATTTCGTTCTCGAATTTGACCAGGCCAAGGTGCTGGAATCGATGGGCAAGCTTGGTCGTGGCAAGCACATTGAAATTCCGGCGCATGCCCTGGGGCTTCCCGGAGTGAATGTGCAGCGGACGTTGACGGTCGAGGCTTTTGACGATTTCCCCAATCTCTTGCTGTCGACGGTGGAATATAAAAACACGGGGACCAGCGATTTCGCAGTGGATCGGGCGGTCGAGCAGCAACATCGGTTCAACGCCAAGCTTGCCGATGCCAAAGCCAAGCCTTGGGAGATGTGGTCGTTTCAAGGCTCCAGCTATGACTGGGGCAAAGACGACATGTACAAACTGACCCGCACCTCTTCGCAACCGAACGCGTTTGGCGAAGCCGTGAAAGGCGGATATGGCGGCGGCATTCCGGTGGTTGCTTTCTGGACTGCGACAGTCGGCGAAGCGATCGGCCATGTGGAGACTCTGCCACTCACGCTTTCTATCCCGGTGAAAGTGGATAGCGACTCGCGAGTGGAGGCGGAGCTGTCGATCCCCGCCAAAACGACCCTGAAGCCGGGCGAGACTTACTCCACGCCGCGCAGCTTCGTGGCCGTGTACGGAGGAGATTTCTACGAGCCCCTGCGCATGTGGTCGGGCGTTCTGCAGAAAGAAGGTTGGAATCTTCCCAAACCCTCAAGCGAGGCTTACAACGTGAGCTGGTGCGGTTGGGGATATGAGTTCAATGTCACCCCGGCGCTGATGGAAGGCACGATTCCGAAGCTGAAGGACATGGGCGTGAAGTGGGCCACGCTGGACGATCGCTGGTTCGACACCTACGGCGACTGGAACGCGCGGGCTGACACCTTCCCCGGCGACTCCATCAAGACTATGACTGACGACTTTCACAAGCAGGGCATGCTGGTGCAACTGTGGTGGCTGCCGCTGGGCGCCGAGGACGGAGAGGGCAAGTGGGAGTCGCACAAGTACGTGGTTTCGAAAGTCGTGCAGGAACATCCGGAATGGCTGATCCTCGACAAGGAGGGCAAGCACGGGCGCATGACGCGCAATCTCGCGGCGCTCTGCCCGGCCGTGCCCGAAGTGCAGGCTTACTACAAAAAACTCACGGAAAAATTTATTCGTGAGTGGGGCTACGACGGCTCGAAGCTGGACAACATCTACTCGGTGCCGATGTGTTACAACCCGGCGCACCATCACAAGTCGCCGCAGGATTCAGTGAACGCCGTCGCCGATGTGTACCGTACCATTTTTCAGACCACGCGTGCGATCAAGCCCAACAGCGTGACCCAGAGCTGTCCATGCGGCACGCCGCCGTCGCTAGCGTGGCTGCCCTACATGGATCAGGCGGTCACCGCGGATCCGGTCGGCGCAACCCAGGTGCGGCGGCGCATCAAGATGTACAAGGCGCTGCTGGGGCCCGAGTCGGCGGTGTACGGGGATCACGTCGAGCTGTCGACCATGGACCGGATCGGCAACAACTGGCGGGAGCATGGCGAAGATTTCGCGTCGACCGTTGGTACGGGCGGGGTCGTTGGTACAAAGTTCGTGTGGCCGGAACTTGGCCCGAAGTACAAAGAAGTGAACCTGACGCAGCATAAAGATGAAGTCTGGAAGCGGTGGATTGGGCTTTACAACTCGAAGATGCTGTCCAAGGGCACGTTTTTGAACCTGTACAGCTACGGTTACGACGTGCCGGAGGCGTATGCCATTCAAAAAGACGGCAAGATGTATTATGCGTTTTTCGCGCCTTCGAATGTGGGTTGGAGCGGAGAAGTCGAGCTTCGCGGGTTGGCGCCGGGTACGTATCACGTGACGGATTACGTGGATGGCAAGTCGTTGGGGACGGTGCAGGCGGTTAGCGGTAAAACGCCGAGGCTTTCCGCCAATTTTAAACAACATCTTTTGTTGGAAGTGAGTCAGTAGGGTATTTAGAGTCGGAGTGTTCGCGGCGGGCGTTGGTGTCGCCAGCTGAAGCGGGCTTGGATTTGTTGCTGAGCTTACCCAGCGCTTCGCGCTGGGCTATTGAATTCCGCCGCTCCGCGGTTGAGTTGTCGAGACTGGAACGAGAATTTCCTGCGCGGGCTAAAACGAAAAGCTCCGCTGAGTCCAAAGCGAAGAGGTCAGCGGGCGGTTTAACGAAAATCCGGGCTGAGTCGAACGCGGAAACCCCGGGCTAAGACTATGAGCGAAAACCGCGGGCTGCTACTAAGAGCGAAAACCCCGGGCCGAGACTAATTACGAGATCCCCAGGCTGAGTTAGACCGAAAACTTCGGCGCGGCCTAAAACGAAAACCCCGGCCGGGCCGCCGGGGCTTGACTCTTTTGTTTGATTAGCTCGCACCAATCAATCTGAGTTCGATCATTCTGTCCGTCTGCACGCGGACAGGACTGCTTAGCATTGCAGACCTTACCGGCGCAGGATGTCCTTTGATTCCGGCTTCAAGGTCCGTCTTGCGGGGCGGAAATGGAGCCAAATCAGTGCTCCACTTTGCCACTGTCCAAAACGGAGTGGCCCGCTTTCCTGCCCGGAGGCTCTGCCAGTATTCCCGATCAGCAGTCTGCCTGAATGTGACGACTACTACTTACGTGAGTGATCCTGATACGCGCGTGATTGAAACTTGGGTGATTGATACGTGAGTGAATGAACGCGAGTGATCCTGCTCACGTGATCCTCACACCAAGGCTGCTGCTTTCGCGCAACTGAGCACAGACACAGGTACTGAACATCTCTGTGGCCCTGATCAGTGGCGCTGCTTGCAACCACTCGATGCGTGCAGATACAGACGTGCTGCGGCTTGCGATGCACTTGGTACATGCCGTACGGATTATGGCGAGGTCTGTAGAGTCACCTTTCCGGAAATCTCCGTCGCGGGATCATTCTGCAGGATGTATCCCTGGCCGGGCGCGACCATGTAGATGACCAGGTTGCTGGAGAGCGAGCTCACCGCCGCCGCCACTCGGCCGTTGCCATCGATGGTGTAGTTTCCGGGGAGCGTCCCCGGATCGTTGATCAGTCCCGGCAAGTTTCCAGTGAACGAGTTGGCTTCTTCGTTGAGCTGCAGATTGCCCTTGCCGTCAGAGATCAGGGTGCCGATACGCGTGAGGAGATTGCTCGAGTTGTAGCCATCCATTACCAGCGCGTACTGACCTTTGACGTCAGCCGTGGCAAAGGTGCTTTGTTGCTGCACGTCGACGGTTCCATCTTCGACCTTGTTGTTGGCATCGACCAGGAAGAACGCGCGCGAGGGGCTCACCATCCAGAAAACTTCTGGAATCATCACTGAGGTGGCCCCGCTTAGAACGAGCGTCACCTGAACTCGACCGTTTGAGCCTTGGGTATAGGTTCCAGTGAAGTCCTGGTTGAAGAAAAGCGAAGTGCCGTCTTGTACGGAGTCGAGCTTGCCGCCTGTAATCGCTCCTCCGCTGGCTGTGAAGACGCCGACAGTGCGCACTCCGCCGATGGTCGAATCGGTATCACCGCTGCTGCCGAAAGCGTAATTGCCGGACAGATTCAAGTTCCCGCTGGCCTGCATTTCCGCGCTGCCGGTTCCCAGGAAAGTAGAATCCGACCCCATCAGCCAAAACGTGTTGGCGTCGATTTCGTAGTACTGATAATGGGTAGTTACGGGTGAGGAAGCATTATCGGCGTAGACCAGGGTGCCGTGACCGCTGGAGTCGGGAGCGGTGAAGTTTCCGGATACGACCAATTGCGGCAACAACGCATCGTTACGCAGGACATCCAGCGTGCCGGTGACCGCCGTGCCATTGCTCGAACTCAGAAGTCCCACCGAGGCGGACGACACCGTCGAAGGGAATACCTGGTGCACTCGGGTCACGAAGGTTGCAGTGGGCGCGCTGGTAAACGAATTGGAAGCCTGCTTCACACCCTCGCCCGCCGCGTTCGCGCTGAAATTGGCAAAGGCGTCCGCCTCGACTGCATAGAATTTCGAGGTGTTTTGCATGGTGATCGACAGGTTGATTTGCCCGGTGGAGGGTGCGCTGAAGTTGATGGTCATGGAGCCGTTGCCATCGCGCCCGACAGAGTAGGTTCCGGTGAACGCCGTACCAGCAATGAACCCGACGCTCGGCAAGCTGGAGTTGAAATCTTCCTTTCCAGTCAGTTTTCCCGCACCATCGGCGGTGAAGACTAGCGTTTCCGTATACGACTCGCTTTGGACGTTGTTGTTGCTATCGATGAACGAGTCATTCCCGGAGATGCGGCAGACGTAGGAGCCGCTCAAACTGCGGTTGCTGAATGGACCGGTGGCGCTTGAAGAGTTGCTCGAGCCGCAACCGGCCGCGAGCCCGAGGGTTCCAATTACTACACCCGATAGTATTTTTTTGGTAAGAGTGGAAAGGAAAATTCCGGACGAAGACTCGGACGCACCACTAGCGATGGACACGAAGGCCTCCACTTTCTTCGATAGAAGCTGTACCTGATGAACCCTACATTCAGATCAAAGTTGCGCAGGCATTCAGCATCCCACGCGCGCGTTTACATCGTCCAGACGCCTTGTATATAGAATGACAACCTAACGGAAAGGTTGCTGGCTTGCCGGGGCTAGTTGGCTGATCGAAAGGTTTACGACCAGGTAACGTGTTACCGGTTTGAGTTTGAAAGCCGGGGGCGATGGGGAAGAAGGGCGGAGCGCTAGAGTCCTCGCTCTTTGCGAAACTCCTGCAGCCGTTTTGGATCGCGAAAGGCTTCTGTTCCGCCTGCCATCGTCGTCGAATAGGCTCCGGCGAGATTTCCCCAAGCCAGGCACTGGGAAAGATCCGCTCCCCGAACATATTGGGAAAGAAATCCTGCGTCGAAGCTGTCGCCCGCACCCACCGGATCGATAAAATCGACGGGCGTGGCCGGGCTGCGAAAGCGCTCATCCCGGCGCTGTGCGAGAGCCCCTTCCTTGCCCAACTTGACCACCAACAGCGGCACGCATTCCGCCAATCGCGCGATCGCCTTTTCGAGGTCGTCGCAGCCTGCAATGAGACATGCCTCGCGCGCGTTGGGCAGGAACACGTCCACATAGCGCAGCACATCCATCAACCCGCCTTGCCAGAGCCCATCCGGATCGTCATTGGTATCGAGGGAAATGGTGAGGCCCTCGGCTTTCAATGTGCGGAAGAGTTCACCCACATGCGGCCGCAAGCCACGTTGCAGATAAAAGGAGGAAAGATGGAAATGTCCAGCGTCGGTCAGGTATTCGAGATCCAGATCACTGATGGTTAAATCGAAAATGGTTCCGGGATAGGTAAGGATGTTCCGTTCCAGTTCCCTCTGCAAAATGACGGTCAGGCCGGTCTTGGTTTCGCCGGCGACGCGGCGAACTTTTTCTATGTCCACCCCACCGGCTGCCAATCGTTCGAGCGCAATGCTGCCCAAAGGATCGTCGCCAATGCGCGAGATGAAACCGACGCGGCATCCCAGAGCGGCGAGGTTATGCGCCACAATGGCGGCCGAACTTCCCAGGGTCAGCATCATGCGTTGCGCCAAGAGTTCGCGCTCGGCAGGAAGCTCCGCCGGTAAGCCATACAAAATCAAATCAAGATTCAGCTCGCCGGCGAGCGTGACATCGAATCGGGGCATATTGTGTGGGATATCTTTCCAAGAGATTCCGAATCGTTAGCATGCTGTGGGATGCGGTCAGGGCCGAAAGCCGGAGTTAGCCTTTCTATACCAAAGTTACCTCGATGCCAGCCTTCTTCAGCGCGCGCACGTCGGCTTTGGGCGTGCCCCGATCCGTGATCACTTCATCGAGCGCGGAAGTGGGCGCAATCAGAGACAGACTCCTTCTCCCGAACTTGCTCGCGTCGCACACCGCTACCTTCCGCTTGGCAATCTCCACCATGACGCGGTTGACCTTCGATTCCAGCAGATTCGGCGTGCTCAAACCATAATGCACATCGAATCCATCCACGCCCAGGAAGAGAAGATCGGCATGCAGCCGGTGCAGGGTTTCTTCCGCGATCGGGCCGACGAGCGAGAACGAGTTCTTGCGCAGCGTGCCTCCGGTCAGGATGACTTCCACGGCCGTGCCGGAAAGTTCGGCGGCGATGTTGACGGCATTGGTCACGATGGTGAGACTACGAAACTTGCGCAGAGCTCGTGCGATCTCCGTGGTCGTGGTGCCCGAGTCGAGGATGACAACTTGTCCCTCCTGCACCATGGCGGCGGCAACGGCGGCAATGCGCAACTTTTCCTTGTGATGCAACTTCTCCTTCTCGCGCAGGGTCGGATCTTCCAGGGCGCCTTCGCGGGCCGGCAGGGCTCCTCCGTGCGTTCGATGAATCAAACCGTGCGCGTGCAACTGCTCGAGATCTTTGCGAATCGTAACCTGCGAAGTTTCGAACTCGCGCGCCAAAGCCAGCACCAGCACACGCCCATCGCGATTCAGAATTTCAAGAATGGCCCTGCGACGCTCTTCGTTGAGCAAGAGAGTTCCCCAAAAGAGTGCTTTTACTACACGGTGCCTGCGACTTTCTTTTTATATCGTTTGCTTTCGATTGTCCAGTTCAGGATGGTGGAGAGAACAGCCAGCCCGGAACGAAGGTCTGGGTTATGAATAATCAGACGAGATTGGAATAGAACGGTTGCAATGGCTCAGCCCGCTTCGCCGCGCAGCACTTCCCGCACCTTGCGAGCGAGCGCATGCAGGGTGAAGGGCTTTTGCAGAAACGCGGTGCCGGGTTCGAGAGCGCCTTCGTGGATGATGGCGTCCTCGGTATAGCCGGACAAGTACAACACTTTGATTTGTGGCCGTTCCGGGCATGACGACGTCGGTGATCAGAATATCGATGGTTCCGGGCTGGGTCTCAGCCACGCTCAAACCCGCAATGCCGTCCCCGGCTTCCAATACCAAGTAGCCTCGCGCTTTGAGGGTTTCGCGCACCAGTTCACGCACCGAGTCCTCGTCTTCCACCAGCAATACGGTTTCCGATCCGCCAGTGGGACCTTGGGGATGTTTCTCGAGGCCGACGTGCTCTGCGGGGTCGGGTACGCGGGGCAAGTAGATCTGGAAATTGGTGCCATTGCCGGGTTCACTTTGCGCGAAAATGTAACCGCCACTCTGCTTCACGATTCCGTAGACCGTCGAAAGTCCCAGGCCGGTGCCTTTCCCCTTTTCCTTGGTGGTAAAGAATGGTTCGAAAATTCGCGATTGGGTTTCCTTGTCCATGCCTCCGCCGGTATCCAGAACAGAAAGCAGGATGTAAGACCCAGGCTGAATCAAGGCGTGTTCTCGCTTGGAGGAATCCTGATCGGCCTCGCTGGTCTGAATGATAATTTTCCCGCCATCGGGCATGGCGTCCTTGGCATTTACCACCAGGTTCATGATGACCTGTTCCAATTGGCCGGCATCGGCACGGGTGTGGCCTACACTCGGGGTCAGCCGCGTCGTCAACTCAATGTTCTCGCCGATTAACGGGCGCAACAAACGTTCCATGTCGGTGACGATCGCATTCACATCCACGACTTTGAGTTCCAGCAGCTGCTTGCGACTGAACGCCAGCAATTGCCGGGTCAGCGTCGTGGCCCGGTCGGCGGCCTGTTGAATCGCCTGCACCTTCGGCAGCATAGGATCGTTCTGGTCCAGATGCTCCAGCAGAACTTCGGTATAGCCGCTGACGACCATCAGCAAATTGTTGAAGTCATGCGCGACTCCGCCGGCGAGCCGTCCCACGGCTTCCATTTTCTGGGCCTGCCGGAACTGCTCTTCCAACGCGCGCCGCTCGGTGACATCCTCAGCGATGATTTCCAGAACCTGGCCCGCACCTTCGAGTCCGCTGCCTGCTCGTCCGCTTAGCCTGACCGTGATTACGTTGCCATCTTTGCGCTTCCAACACACATCCGCGCTGTCCAGCCGTCCGGTACGATGAAATTCCTGGGTAAGACGATGGTGATCGCCTGCTTCCAGGAAGACTTCCCGCCGGGGATCGAGCCTGACCACTTCCTCCGGCGATTCATAGCCCAACATGTGTATGAGAGCGGGGTTCACATCGAGGAATCGGCCATCCAGAGTCGAACGATAGATCCCGTAGACGGCACTTTGCACCAGCGATCGATAGCGCGCCTCGGACTGCCGCAGCGCCTCCTCATGGCGCTTATGGTCGATCGCGCTGGCGAGTTGTTGCGAAACGAAAGTAAGAATTTCTTTGTCGCGTTCTCCGAAGCGCACATCTTCACGATAACTCTGGACGACTAGCACGCCAAAGGTCTGAGTCCCCGCGCGCAACGGAACTCCCATCCAGTCCAGCGAGGGGGCCCCGATTAATTCCACTTCTCCGCGCGCCACCAGTTCTTCGAATACCTTTGGAGTGGCCAGCAAAGGCTCACCCGTGCGCAGCACATATTCGGTCAGGCCGCGGCCCAGGCGTTTGGGGGCGGGGGCCGAATCACGCTCGTCCACAAAATGCGGGAATGTCAAAAATTGGGTTGCGGGATCGTAAAGCGCGATATAGAAGTTCCGCGCATCCATCAATTCGCCGATGATGTTATGGATGGAAGCGTAGAAACCCTGCAGATGCGAAGCGGAGTTGGTTCGTTCGGCGATGCGATAGAGCGCTGAACTCAAAGTCAGGGCGCGCTTGTGTTCCTCGATATCGCGATACAGGGCGCAGATGCCGACTCGTTTAGCGCCCACCATTACGGGCGCACACGACACCGATACGTCGAGCAAGGTCCCATCTTTGCGGCGGCGCTTGGTTTCGAGGGAGACCTTTTGGCCTTTCTCGACGGCCTCCTGGATCCAATCGCTCTCCGCTGTGCGATCGTCGGGGACAATCAGGGAATCCAGCGGACGTCCACGCGCCTCTTCCAGGGTGAAGCCGAACATGCGTTCGAACTCCGAATTGAAACGGGTCACCTGATGACAGGTATCCAGAATAGTGATGGCTTCAGTGGCGCATTCCACCAATTGATCTAGGTAAGCTTTTTGTACGATCGGATCGTTTTCGTCCCCGGCAGGCGACCACTCCTGAATCAAGTCCCCAGGGGTGCTCATGGCAGGCGTAGAACCACGGCGCAGCGCTTCTTTCAAATATTTCGCGCGCACGAAACCGGCGGACTGAGTGGATTGGGTGATCTCATCACCCAGGGGGCGAATCTCTTGCGCAAGTTCAATCCGAGGGCATGGTTTGAGGAGGGAAAGCGATCAACTGTCGGCAGGATTTGGAGGATAGGAAGGCGGAGTGTAAGGAGCTGCTCGCCGATAGTGGATAGGCCGCCTCGCTATGCGCCAGCCGCCAACATCTGGCAGACACGGTCGAGCGCGTTTCGCTGTTCTGGCGTCGGAGTTAAGAACTCAAAGCCATAGTGCAAACCAATTCGATAGCGGACGATGGCGCGCAACTTCAGCGGGTACGGACTCAACGGCAAAGGAAACTCCATGGACACGACTTCGCCGGGTTCGAGGTCGCCCGTCAAGGTTCCGCCAATGCCATCCAGACCCAACTCGGTGGAGCGGCCCCACAAATAGATGACGGTCCCGGCGCGGAACACCTGCACGTTCATGCGGACATCCATGGGATGCCGGGGATAGCGCCGCGTATACGGGGCAGTCTTTTTCCGTCCTGGTGCGCTGCTGCTCATATATTTGCAGTGTTGTGCAGCGCGGGCGCTCTGGCCCGCTAGTTCCCGTGCAGCGGATACCCGGGCTCAAACGGGAGTTTTCCGCCGACCTTCATCACGTCCACCGAACTATTGATGGCATACACATCCACCAGGCCGACGGCTCCCGGCGTGGAAGCTACCTTGTGCACGATCTCGTCGTCCGAATTCACGACAACGATCGCGGGGTGCCCTGCCCGGCCATGGTTCGCCGAGGCGATCAGATCATTCACTGCAGCCGAGGTCATCCCGTAAACCTTCTCCAGCACCATCTTCATATCCACGGAAGAGGGATCACGCATCACGAGGGTGACGGATTTTCCGTCGGGCCAGTGCGGGGTTTGCGCTTTGCACAGTTTCAGCAGGTCCGGCATGGTCACCGCGTTGACGGCGGTTCCCTTGTTCGCAACCAGCGCAACGTCTTTGGCCAACGCCAGGGGTGTCCCGCTCATCACGAGCAAAGCCATGATTAATCCACGTCGAACCAACACGATGCTCTCCAGCGGTATCCCGCAATCGTCTCCGCTAATTCTCTTCGAACTTCATGTCCCACTCAACCGCAGAAAGGTCATGTACCTCTAGGGTACACGTCAGGAGTCAGGTCTCAGGCGTCGGGATTCGGATGTCAATGGAGCGCCGCTCCATGGGCGATTGCCGAGTGTGTCGCGAGCCCGCAGATTGAGCCGGTGTGTTTGCTGGCGGTCGTAAATGGGAAATGGAGAGTTCAGGATTGCCACGTCAGCCCGGCCGCTTCCACCGCGCTGCGGTTTGCCAGCAGCATCACCTCCGACGCGCTCAATAAGGATTTGTCCAGCCGGAGGAAGCGCCAGTAATCCTGCGACTCAAGTGTGACGCGAGCATCTGGCCTCGTTTCTGAAGGAGCCGACGGATCGGTGTTGGCTACGACCTGCATGCCCT
>QIAI01000109.1 GCA_003224995.1 Acidobacteriota bacterium | reverse complement strand
AACGGTTTCGGAATATTTGTGGAGGGTGGGGCGCAAGGTGTTTGGCCGGAATTTCCGGCTGCCGCGAGGGGTCGATGTTCCGCTGCGCGGGTTGAAATATCTGTTACTTGGATTTTTCGTGTGGGCAGTTTCGAGCATGTCGGCCACGGCGATTGCAGGGTTCATGCAGAGTCCTTACGGCATGGTCGCGGATGTGAAGATGCTGAATTTCTTCCGATTCCTTGGAGAGTCAGGACTGATCGTGCTGGGCGTTCTGGTGCTGGCTTCCGTGCTGGTGCAGAATTTCTGGTGCCGGTATTTGTGTCCGTATGGAGGGTTGTTGGGGCTGACGTCGATGTTCAGCCCGATGCGGATTCGGCGGAATCTCGCGACTTGCATTGATTGCTCGAAGTGCGCGAAGGCGTGCCCGTCGGCATTGGCGGTGGACAAACTGGTGAAGATCACGTCAGCCGAGTGCACGGGGTGTTTGGAATGCGTGGCAGTGTGTCCGGCGGAAGGAGCATTGCAGCTTGGGCCGAAAGACGGGCGAATGCCGACGTGGGCGTTCGCGGCAGGAGTGGCCGTGTTGTTCGTCGGGATGGTGGGGTTTGCGAAGATGACGGGACATTGGAGATCCGAAATTCCGCAGTCGGTGTATCGGCAGTTGGTCCCGCATGCGAATGAGGCGAGTCATCCGATGCCGGGGGATCCGGGGTTGTCGGAATAGAACTTAATGAATCCGTTCGGAAACGGTGTTCACCCATAAAGCTGGCAAATCGTTGATTGTAAATTTACATCTGCGCCGCAGGTTGTTGCGTACAAACTCTTGACTGCCGAAATGTCGCCGTCCATAATCGCCCTAATTGGGTTGGGGGCTAGGCACTTCGAGGCATTATGTTGTCCCATTCATTTCCAGGGAACAAACGCCCGTTTGATCCTGAGAGATTCCTCTCAAGTCTGAGAATCGAGAGCGAGATTCTGTCGTTCCGCAAGCGACAAACGATTTTCGCGCAAGGTGACCCTTCAGATGCCGTTTTCTACATTCGTGAAGGGAACGTCAGGCTTCGAGTGGTTGCCGAAAATGGGAAAGAGGTCACAATCGCGATTCTAGGAGAAGGGGGCTATTTCGGAGAGGCGTGCCTCACAATGCAACCTGTTCGGATATTTTCCGCGAGCGCACTGAGCAATTGCTTGCTGGTGCGAATTGCCAAGCCCGCCATGATTGTACTTCTACGCGAGAAAAGTACTTTCTCCAACATGTTCCTGTCGTACCTGTTGCGGCGGAACCTGCGCTACGAAGAAGACCTGATGGACCAACTATTCAATTTCAGCGAAAAGCGATTAGCCAGGATTCTTCTATTACAGTCAGATTTCGATCACGATTGCGAGCTTGGAACTCTGAAGATAAGCCAAGAAACATTGGCTCAGATGATAGGCACAACTCGCTCGCGCGTTAATGTTTTCATGAAACATTTCAAGGAGCTGGGGTTTATTGAGTACAACGGCGTTGTGCACGTGCATAGGGCTCTCGCCAAAGCCATTCTGCACCACTAATCTATTTCCCCATCCGCGGAACATCCGACTGTATTTGAGCGCGTTCACTTTTTACCTGTACGTTCACTCGACTAAGCGCAGTGCTAAGTGCGGCTATAGGTCTGACGCCGTCCGTAATTTCAGGCAACCTTTCGATAAGTATCTTGCTATTGTCCCGGTGGGTCAGAACATACAAAGCCAGCTCAACCCGGTTAGAAACACCTAATTTGTCATAAGTACGGAGCAAAGCTTTCTTAACCGTATTTTCCTTGATACCAAGCAATTGTGAAATGTCACGGTTGGGAAGACCCTCGGCCACGAGCTTGACGATCTGCCACTCACGGTCAGTCAGCAAAGGCTCCCCTTTGACACTCAACAGGCATCGGGGCAGATTCGAACTCAAGGCATCGACGATATAGCCGATCTGCTCAGTGTTTGCCCAGAATTGCCCCTGATGGACGACTGAGATACATCGACAAAGAGCGCGAAAAGGCTCAGCAGCCCGGCAAAATAGCCCGCGCGCTCCTGCGCGCATGGCATTCACAACAAGTGGACGATCATAGCCGTCTATCAAAAGAACAATGCCAACGTGGGGGAAAGCAGTATGAAGGGCCTGGGTTGTGTCAACGAGTCGATTGTGGTCAAAGGGGTCACCCCCGAGAACAACAATGTCGATGGGAATGGATTGCAGCGTTCCCAGGCAACCGGCAAGCTCGCTGCGGCAGCAACTTACCTTCATATGATGCTGGCGGCGCAGGGCACTGCTCAACAGTTGCGATTGAGTTTGATTTGAATCAGCAACTAATACACGGATACAAGCATGATTTCCATAAGGATAGACTTTCATAAGTCTCCCTCCCACAGCACATATGGGAGACGTACCTGGGACTTGTACGCCATTCGGATAGAGAGGTGAGGGAGGGAAGAACTCTGCTATCGTCCTATTGAGAGAGGAACAGATGTACTACGTTTTATCTCTCGCGACCCTGGCTTCGCGGGCTTTGCGTTCGATCCACGATGGGAATCGACAGCTCTGACCGCCGCCTTATTTTCGCAAGCTCGATTTCGATCAACTTACTTTAAAGAAAAAGACAAGTCTGTTCAAAAGTGAACAGTTTCAAGTTTTTTACGTAGAATTAACATTTGGTGCGGGAACAAACCGAAGTTCTTGCCTTCATTCGTTATTGCGCAATGACTGCGTGGGCTGGGGCCCACGCAGGTTGCGCGCTCGAACGGACCTACTGAATCAATGTGCCGTTGCCGATGGGGGCTTCGTCTGGCGGAATTACGACGGCTGCGGCTACGCGGTCGCCGGGTTCCAGGTTCAGGAGGCGAACGCCTTGAGCGGAGCGACCGGATTCGCGGATGGTTTTCGAGTCCATGCGGATGATTTTGCCGTACTGGCTGATCAACATGAGCTGCGAGTCTTCGGTGACCTGGGCGATGCCGGAAACTTTGCCATTGCGTTCGGTGGTCTTTACGTTGATGACGCCCTTGCCGCCGCGATTGGTAAGACGATATTCGTCGGCGGGGGTTCGCTTACCATAGCCGTTTTCGGTGACGGACAGGATGAGAGAACCTTTCTGCGGAATCAGGTCGGCGACTTCTTCGGGCTTGACACCTTCGGAAATGGCGGCCGTGCCCTCGACGGGTTGGACCTTCGCACCCGCGGGCCCAGGCGTAGTAGCGCCCGGTTTCGGCGTCGTCGCCATGCCTACGATGTAGTCCTTTTCCTCAAGGTTCATGCCGCGAACGCCGGTGGCGTTGCGGCCCATGGGGCGGACCGCATCTTCCTCGAAGCGGATGGCCTGGCCTTCGTGCGACGCGAGGAAGATGATCTGCTGGCCGTCGGTGAGGGTGGCGGCGACGAGTTCATCGCCCTTCTCGATGTTGATGGCGATGATGCCACGCGACATCACGTGAGAGAAATCCTTGAGCTCGGTCTTCTTCACCGTGCCGTTCCGGGTGGCGAAGAAAACGTACTTACTTTCTTCTTCGAGGTTCCGGACTGCAAGCATCGTGCGCACGGTTTCGCCGGGCTGGAGAGCAATCAAATTGCCCATGTGCTTGCCCTTGCCGGCTGCTCCGATGTCGGGAATTTCATAGACCTTCAACCAGTACACGCGACCGGTGTTGGTGAAGATGAGGATGTAGGCGTGGGTGGAAGCGATGAACAGATGCTCGACGAAATCCTCGTCGCGTGTCTTCATGCCGGTACGGCCCGTACCTCCGCGACGCTGCATGCGGTAGGTGGAGATGGGCGTGCGCTTCAGATAACCGGAGTGGCTGACGGTGACGGCGACTTGTTCGTCGGCGATGAGGTCTTCGAGAAGGATTTCGGCAGCCTCGTCTTCGATGACCGTCTTGCGCTCGTCGCCGTATTGCTTTTTGACTTCTTCCAGTTCCTTGATAATCACGCCGCGTAACTTCTTTTCCGAGGCGAGGATGGACTGGTATTCCGTGATGCGGTCGCGGACTTCTTTCAACTCGTTGGAAATCTCGTCGATCGAAAGTTTCGTCAGGCGGTGGAGTTGCAGTTCGAGAATGGCATCGGCCTGCCTTGCGGTGAAGGGTTTGTCGGCATCGAGTTTGGGTGCGCGACCGGTGATATTGATGTCGATCTTCTTGCCGCCGAAGTAGGCGACCAGGTTCTCGCGGGCGTCGGCGCGGTTGGCGCTGGCGCGGATGATGACGATCACGTTATCCAGGTGATCGAGCGCGGTCAGGTAGCCTTCGAGGATGTGCTCGCGGTCTTGCGCTTTCGCAAGAAGATAGGCGGTGCGGCGGCGGACGACTTCGACGCGGTGGCTGATGAAGTACTGAATCGCCTGCACCAGGCCCATTTCGCGCGGCTGGCCGTGGGCGATGGCGAGCAGGATCATGCTGAAGCTCTGCTGCATGTCGGTATGCTTGAAGAGCTGGTTCAGGATGATTTGGGGCTCGGCGCTGCGCTTGAGTTCGATCACGATGCGCATGCCGTCGCGATCACTTTCATCACGAATGTCGGAGATGTCGTCAATGACCTTGTTGTTGACGAGGTCGGCGATGCGCTCGACCAGGCGAGCCTTGTTCACCTGATAGGGGATTTCGGTGACGACGATGGCCTGCTTGTCCTTGGTGAGATTCTCGATGGCGGCGCGGGAGCGCATCATGAAACGGCCGCGGCCAGTCTTGTAGGCGTCGACGATTCCGGCGCGGCCGTGAATGATGCCCGCGGTGGGAAAATCGGGCCCCTGGACGAATTTCAAAATTTCGGCGAGCGTGGCGTGGGGATTGTTCACCAGCGTGATGGTGGCATCAACGATCTCGGTGAGATTGTGTGGTGGAATCTTTGTGGCCATGCCGACGGCGATGCCGTCGGAACCATTCACCAGCAGATTCGGGATGCGCGCGGGCAGGACTTCGGGCTCGACTTCACTGTCATCGTAGTTGGGACGGAAGTCGACGGTCTCTTTATCGAGATCTTCGAGCAGCGAGGTGGCGACTTGCGCGAGTTTGGCTTCGGTGTAACGGTCGGCCGCCGGCGGATCGCCGTCGACGGAGCCGAAGTTTCCCTGTCCGAACACCAGCGGGTAACGCATGCTCCAGGTCTGGGCGAGGCGCACGAGCGCGTCATAGACGGCCAGATTGCCATGGGGATGGTATTTGCCCATGACGTCGCCGACGATGCGGGCGCACTTGCGGGTGGCGCGGTTGGGCGCGAGGCCCATCTGCTGCATGGTGTAGAGAATGCGGCGATGGACAGGCTTCAATCCGTCGCGCACATCGGGCAGGGCGCGGCCAATGATCACCGACATCGAATAGTCGAGATACGACCGGCGCATCTCGTCTTCGATATTGACGGGTTGAATGTTCAGAGCGCCGGGCGAGCCACTGCCGCCGTCACCCCCTGGAGGTGGAGTTAAGGGGAGTTCAGGATTCTGATCGTCTGCCATAGGAATTCAGGTCTCAGGTCTCAGACTTCATTGATTTTGGATACAGACCTGGGGCTTTGGTTGCGAGCTTTTTGAACTTGTAAAGTATTGCAATTATAGGATGTTAATTGATTTTTGAGCCATAAAGATTATACCACAAAAGGGAGATTTCCCCGGCTCTCCTAGGGTTACTGATCGACTAACTCTGTGGACTCCGGGCAGGAGCGCCCATCGCTCCCATGGCTGCGGATTTTGGGGACTTTTCTCCGTGGATCAGGAGTGCCGCGGTAGCAGCGCTCGCCAGCGCGAGGGCGGCACAGCAGCAGGCAATCAGGCGGAACGCAAATAGGAAAGCGCTGGAGACGGCGGCTTTGAGTTCGATAGCCTGATTGGGATCGAGGGTGGCGGGGATGTCGGTGGCAGCCAAACTGGTGCGGTTGGCTTGGAGTTCCTGGCGCGCGGGTGGAGGGAGGTTGGCGGATTCGAGTTGACGATCAAGGCGGGCGGCAAAGGCATCGACCATCACGATGCCAAAGATTGCGATGGCGAGCAGGCCAGCGACGCGGGCGACGGCGTTGTTGATACCGGAGGCGGCGCCCGCGAATTCCTGGCCAACTGCGCCCATTACGACCGTGGTCAGGGGTGGGACGCTGATCGCCATTCCAAGGCCAAGAACCAGGAAGGCGGGAAAGAATGTGCTCCAGTAGGAGCCGGACGTGCCCGGGATGGCGAACAGTGCGAAGCCAATGGCTGCGATTACCGGACCGACGATGAGAGGAAGTTTTGGGCCGTAACGGGTCACGAGTCCACCCGACCAGCGCGAGAGGAAGAACATCGACAAAATGAGAGGGAGAGCGGCTGCGCCAGCGGCGGTCGCGGAATATCCGTGCACCTGAATCAGGTTCATGGGAAACAGGAAGAAGAAAATTCCCAGCGCGGCGTAGAGAAACAGCGTAAGCAGGTTGGCGGCGGAGAAGAGGCGCGAGCGAAAAAGCTTCAGCGGAACCATGGGTGACGAGACGCGGGCTTCCACGAAGGGAAAGCTTAGGAGGCAGAGGATCGCGAGCGCCAGGGTCACAATTACGCGGAGATGGCTCCAGCCGAGTTGCGGCGATTCAATCAGACTGTACACGAGTGAGCCGAGTCCGATGGTGGCGAGCAACGCGCCGGGAACGTCGAGCCGTTTTGTGGCGCCATGGCTTTCGGGAACGTGCCACAAGGAAATCGCAATCACCGCCGCGGCCAAGGGAAGATTGATGAAAAAAATCCAGCGCCAGGAAGCGTGCTGGATCAACCAGCCGCCGAGGACGGGACCGAGAGCCGTCGTGATGGCGGAAAAACCGGACCAGGTTCCAATGGCGCGACCGCGCTCCTGTTCAGGGAAAGACGCACTGATAATGGCAAGGCTGCCAGGTGTGAGCAGGGCTGCGCCCAAGCCTTGGACGGCTCGCGCGGCAATCAATTGATGAATGGTCTGCGCGAGACCGCAAGCGGCCGATGCGATTGCGAATAGTGTGATACCCGCAACGAAGACTCGACGACGACCGTAGAGATCGCCAGCCGCGCCGCCAACCAGAATCAGCGCACCCAGAAACAGGCCGTAGGACTCGACGACCCATTGCACGTCGATGACGGTTGCCTTGAAGGTAGATTGCAGTGCGGGCAGCGCAACATTGACGACGGTACTGTCGATGAAGGCCATGCTGGTGCCGAGGATCGCAGCCGCGAGAATCCATGGGCCGGATTGCGGTCGACATGGGCGATCGGCCGTAGCGGAGCGAATAGC
>QIAI01000108.1:815-7991 GCA_003224995.1 Acidobacteriota bacterium | reverse complement strand
GCTGCACCTGGACGCTCATCCGGAGTCTCGCAAGGATGACCTGCGGCCACGTTATAAATTCCTTGATCAGATGTGGGTGAACTGAGCGTCAGGAACTGCCGGCAGGAGCGGCGCGCGAGGCGCGATGTTGTCGGAGAAGGCGAAGGGCTGCTTCCGGTTGGAGAGGCGGGGCAAAAAAATATCCTTGCGCGAGATTGCAGCCAAGGCTGCGAAGACGATCAAGCTGGGCTGGTTTTTCGATGCCCTGCGCGACGGCCTGGCAATTGAGTTTGCGGGCGAGCAAGCAAACGAGCTCGACGACGTCGCTGGCCGCGCGCTCGGCTTGCATGCTGGTGATGAGAGTGCGGTCGATCTTCCAGATATCGACTGCAAACTGGCGCAGCATGCGCAGTGAGAGGGTGCCGGCACCGAAGTCGTCGATGGCGGTGGTGACCTCGAGACGTTTGAGTTGCGAGAGCACGTGAGTGGTCAGATCGGGAGTGGCCATAGCTACGCGCTGGGATATGCCGAGTTGAAGAACGCCGGAGCGCAGCGAGAGCTCGTGAAGACAGGCTTTGATGCCGTCCAGAAATGACGGGCTAGTGAAATGGCGTGCGGAGAGATTCACGGCGAGATGCAAGGGGCGCCGCTCGGCTTCAAACCGCAACAACTGGCGGCAAGCTTCACGTATGACCCACTGGTCAATGAGCGCCATCAGTCCGCTGTCTTCGGCGGCGTCCAG
The DNA here is from genome assembly GCA_003224995.1 of Acidobacteriota bacterium. Classification (GTDB taxonomy): domain Bacteria; phylum Acidobacteriota; class Terriglobia; order Terriglobales; family Acidobacteriaceae; genus Gp1-AA133. The sequence continues at coordinate 7,270 of QIAI01000108.1, read as the reverse complement.
GAATTGACCAGGGGAGATCAGGCCCTGAGCGGGATGCTGCCAACGAAGTAAGGCCTCGAAGCCGGCGATCTGCAACGAATCCATTTGAAAGACGGGTTGGTAGAGGACACGGAATTCGCCGCGATTGAGGGCAGTGCGCAGGTCGGACTCGAGCTTAAGGTGAGTGACGGCGCGAGTGTGCATAGCGGAATCGAAAAGCTCGGTACGATTCCCTCCCATGCCCTGGGCGCGACGGAGAGCGGCTTCGGCATCGGCGAGGAGATCTTCCGCACGGGATTGCTGTGGTGTGTTGAGGGCGCTGCCGATGCTCACGCGGGTCTGAACCGGACCTTGCTCGAGGACAAGCGGGGCGGCGAGGGCGGCGTGAATGCGATCCGCAATGCGCAGGGCATCGCTAGGATCGACGCAGGCTTCGAGCAGGATCGCGAACTCGTCGCCACCGATGCGAGAAAGGACGATATCTCCCAGCGCCTTATCGACAGGGCGGGAAATTGTGTCGGTGGCGCGCAAGGTTTGCTGCAGGCGAAAAGCGACTTCGGTGAGGACCTGGTCGCCGGCCGCGGAGCCCATGGAGTGGTTGAGAGATTTAAAGGCATCCACATCGATCAGCAGGACGGCGTAGCCAAACGCGGGTTCGCGTTGCGTCTGCGCGAAGCACCGCTGCAGGCGGTCAACAAACAGGCGTCGGTTGGCCAGGCCAGTGAGTGCGTCATGCAAGGCGTGGTGTGCGAGTTGTTCCTCAGCGGCAACGCGCTGGGTCACGTCGCGATTCACGATAACCAGTTTCTCGACCTCGCCGCGGGCGTTGCGGATGGCGCTGGCTGTGGATTCAAGGATGTGCCACTCGCCGTTTTTATGCCGCAGGCGATATTGCAGGCTTTTGCCGATGCCGGTGGCGCGCGCTTCGCGTGCGGCTTCCAGGACCTTGAAGCGGTCATCGGGATGGATCTGTTCGAAGATGGGCGTGGCCGCCAGTTCGGCGGGAGAGTAGCCCAGGATGCGCTGATACGAAGGACTGTTGTAGAGGCGGTGGCTCTTGGTGTCGACCAGGGCGATCATGTCGGCGGCATTTTCGGTGATGATGCGAAAGAGCTCTTCGCGATTCGAGGCCCGTCGGTGGGCGAAGTAGATCCAAAGTTGCTGGGCAATGAGCGCCAGGAGCAGCCCAAGGATCAGGTCCGTGGAGGGACTCGGGAAAGTCATGGGATGTGGACTTCAAGGGAGAGATCGGCTGAATATGGATTTTCTTGAGGGGAGTTAATTACAACGGCAGATCAAACTCTTGGCGAAACGCCTCCCCGGAGCAAGGCCCGATAGGGAGTGATCCGGGGAAGCCATCTCGTCGGCTCGCTGGAAAGGCTGCGAGCCCAACGTCATTTTCTAGTGGTGATCTCGGTCGTCGTGGTGATCGCGATCCTCGCCGCGCATGTGGCAGCGTTCCCGCGTTTCTTCGAGCTGGCGGCGACGATCTTCGGCCTGCCGGCTATGTTCGCCATGTTTGCGGGCGGCTTTATCCAGATTTTGTTCCGCACGATGGATATCTCGACGGCAGCGGTCGTCTTGGTCAGCCAAAGCAGGAATTGCAATTCCAATCACCAGAGATGCGCTCAATATCGTGGGCGCCAGCAGCTTTTTAAAGAACATTCCGAAACTCTCCTTTCTAACTTAGAACGCGCTCGGAAACGCGCTGGCGGGGCCTAACTTTCCAGCCAGTGTGCACTGGATGCAGGAAAAGTAATGCACCCCGCCGGGCAAGAATCGTCGTCGCCGATCTCCCGCCTCAACTTCTGGTCGAGCACTCCACAAATGCGCAGGCTAAGGTCCACCCACTCATTGGGATCCCGATCAATGCAGGCGCTCCAGAGAATTCTCTCGAGCTCCAGATGTTCTTCCGCCAGGTTCGGCATGAAGTCCTCCTTCGAGCGGCGACTCACTTCAAGCTAGTTTCGCCTACAGAAAAGCTCAATCCGTAATTACCCGCAGGGGGGGCACGGATTGTGAGTAGGCGGGATGAGGTTTAGACAGTATGAAGAAATGGTTAGTTGTTGCATCCTCTGCAAACAAAGGCATTTGTCGGCTGCAGTTTTGGACCCGGCAAAGCGCCGCCGCTCCATTGCGGCTCGCGAGTGTCGGCGCGCTGTGTTGAGAACGTCCGTGCTATGCTGCAGCGCTTATGCGAAAGCTGATTGCAGTGTTGTTGATGTCGGCATCGGTGTGCGCGGGGCAGATGAAGAAGGATTCTCTTGCTCAGCTGGCCACCGATTTTTGGATTTGGCGAGCCGAGTACCGTCCCTTCACGGCCGATGACATCCCGCGTATGGAACACAAGTCGGGAGTGCGCGACTGGTCGACAGCTTCGATGGCAGAGCAGCGCGCCGATCTTGCCGAATTCGAGCGGCGGTGGGAGGCTATGCGGTCGGATAGTCGCACAGTGCCGCAGAACGTTGACTACCGGTTGATGGGGTCGGCGATTGCGCGTGTGAGCTGGGAATTTGATATCAATCCGCGCTGGCAGCGCGATCCCACGTTCTACGTGGAGCAGACGGTAGTGGCCTTACAGGACGCGCTGCTGCCTCCGCCCCCGCTCGAGACAGCGCGTGCCGAGCAGGTGGTCACGCGGGCGGAAAATATTCCTTCCATCCTCGAACAAGCCCGGTCGAACCTGAAGCCGCTCTCCCCGTTCGCGCAGTTGGCCATCACGTCTTTGTCGGATATCAGTCAACGACTTGCGCAAGTGGAGAAAGGCGTGAGTCCGCTATTGAGCAACGACGGGCAACGCGCGCGGTTTCACGCGGCGATCGGCAAGGCAAGCACGTCACTGGTGGAGTACCGGGAATGGCTCAAGCAGAGCCTGCCGGCGATGCCGAAAGAATTCGCCTTGGGGGCGAAGTCTTACGAATTCTTTCTACACCGGGTAGCGCTGCTGCCGTACACGCCTGCACAATTGCTCGAGATGGCGCGCCAGGATTTTGACCGCGTGTTGTCGATGGAGGCATACGAGCGACAGCGTGATCTGCATGCTCCCCAGTTGGCGATCGCGTCCAGCAGCGGCGAAGAACTCGCCCGCATGGAGCGTGACGAAGAGTCCATTCGCCAGTACCTGACGCAGCACGAAATCTTGAGCGTGCCGCCTGACATCCCACATTGGACACTGCGGTTGGAGCCGGATTATCTGGCAGCCCTGGATGGATTCGGAGAACTCGATGACTTCGCCGGCCCGGCTCGCCTGCACCAGGATGGGGTTCGATGGATCGCGAGCCCCTCGGACAGACTTCCATATTTCCAAAAGGCATACGCGGAGGACACGCGTACTACGGGTGTGGATGAGGGAGTTCCGGGACATTTCCTTCAGTTGTCGCTGGCCTGGCGACATGCGGATCCGGTCCGCCGCCAGTATTACGACTCCAGCGCGAACGAGGGAATCGGATTTTATGCAGAAGAAATGATGTTGCAGGCGGGTCTGTATGACGACAGACCCCGGTCGCGGCAGATCATTTACAACTTTGCCCGACTGCGGGCGTTGCGCGTGGAAGCTGATGTGAAGCTGGCATTAGGAGAGTTCAGCATCGAGCAAGCAGCCGATTACCTGATGCGAACAGTTCCGATGGACCGGGAAACAGCCAACTCGGAAGCGGCGTCGTTTGCGACCGCTCCGGGGTTGGCGATTGCCTATGAAATCGGGAAAGTGCAGATCGAGCACATGCTTGCCGAACGTCGTCTGCAACAAGGAGACAAATTTTCATTGCGCGACTTTCATGATTATGTGTGGGTGAACGGCAATGTTCCGTTCGCTTTGCAGCGATGGGAGCTGCTCGGGCTGGACGACGACATGCGGAAGGTGGACGAATTGACGAGATGACGCTAGTTTGCCCGACCACCATACTAACCGCGCCTGATTCCTCCCTAACCCAAAAAACGCATTACGCGCATCGGAATTTTCGCCTAAGCCGCCCGCTGCACCTTGCTATGGGCACGGCTGTAGCCGAAATAGATGGCCATTCCGATGACCAGCCACACAAACAACCGTATCCAGGTCACCTCGGTGAGACTCAGCATCATAGTCAGGGAAATCAGTATGCCGAGAATGGGTACCAGAGGAACCAAAGGCGTCTTGAAAGGACGCTCCAGCGCGGGACTTCGCCGGCGCAAAATCCAAACCCCCGCGCACACGATCACGAACGCCAATAAGGTTCCGATGCTGACCATTTCCGTGAGGACGTCGATGGGTAGCGCCGCGGCGAGAACGGCTACGAATAAGCCAACCGTCAGGGTCGAAATCCAGGGAGTACGAAAGCGCGGGTGAACGGCGCTGAACAGAGCGGGCAGAAGGCCATCACGCGACATGGAGAAGAACACTCGCGACTGGCCCAGCAACATTACGACAATGGTGCTGGTGAGTCCCATTAAGGCTCCCACTTTCACCAATAGGCCACCCCATCGGACGCCCGTGGAATCAATACCGATTGCCAGCGGATCGGGCACGTTCAGAGCGCGATAGTTTACCAATCCCGTCAAAACTCCCGCCACGAGGATATAGAGCACGGTGCATATGACGAGAGAGCCCAGAATTCCAATCGGCATGTCGCGGGCCGGATTGCGCGCCTCCTGGGCGGCCGTAGAGACGGCGTCGAAGCCAATGTAGGCGAAGAAGATGATTCCGGACGCGCGTAGCACTCCGGAGATTCCGTACTGCCCAAAGCCTTCGTTGGGCGGAATGAAGGGATGCCAGTTCGCGGCCATCAGTTCCCGATGGGCGAGCAGGTAAGTTCCGCCAATTCCCAGGAAGACCAGGAGAACGGCAACCTTGATCGCCACGATGACGTTGTTGAAGTTTGCCGACTCCTTGATGCCGATGACCAAAATGAGCGTGCATCCGGAAATTGCCAGGAAGCCGAGCAGGTTGAAGACGCCATGGGCGTGGGGAAGAGTGGCAGGGTCGATGCCCAACGTCTTGAGCTTGGGTACAATGCGAGCGGCATTTTCCCAATGGTTGTTGTAGTAGAGGAATTCGTCCCAATGTGTTCCGGCGATGGACGCGGGCAGCTTGATACCGAAATCGCCAAGCAAGCTGATGAAGTAGCCACTCCATCCGGAGGCGACGGTGGCGGCGCCGAAGGCATACTCGAGCACCAGATCCCAGCCGATGATCCAGGCAAAGATTTCGCCGAGAGTGGCATAGCCGTAGGTGTAGGCCGATCCGGCGACCGGAATCATGGAAGAAAATTCGGCATAGCAAAGTCCGGCGAAAACGCACCCGATAGCGGCGAAAATAAAGGAGAGTATGACGGCGGGACCGGCATGCAATGCCGTCGCGGTACCGGTAATGACGAAAATGCCAGTCCCGATGATGGCTCCGATACCGAGAGAAATCAGGTTGGTGGGCCCGAGGGCCCGCCGCAAACTGTGCTCACCGGTTTCATGCGACTCGCTGAGAATTGTTGTGATCGGCTTGGTCGCCAGCAATCCACCCATCAGTCCTCCTCGAAGTGCCACTGCGAATTTGAGCGCGCTGCGAGCAGATCTCGTCCGTTCTACTTTCGGCCCGGCACTACGCGCAGTGTTCGGCACGGCTGCCGCTTTGTGGGCTTCCAAACAAATCCGTCAGAAAGGGTCGCACTCCTGAGAGAAACCGTCACCGGTTGGCGCACTCCGGAAGGATAGGCATAGCGCAAGGTGAGCTCCGCGCCGGGATCGAAAAGCGCGTTGTCCTCGCGGCAGAGCGAGCTTCGTTTTCCGGAACGCGCCGCGGCTGGCGTGCAATTGAATTCGAGCCGTCGGATGGGGAGCTTGCCGCCATTGCGAAGCGTGAGCACGATAGCATCACGCTCGCCGATACCGTTGACCAGTGTGACCGGGCAGGTACTCGCGCTGGCTTGCGAAATGAGAGTCAGAGCCAATGCGGGGAGTGCGATGGACTTCAGCATGCTCGAAGCAAGGTACCAGATTGGCTCGGGATACGCACTGGTTTCGAGTGACAGCGGGTGGGCTTGGGTTCTGGTGTGTTGGTCTACTCAGGCTTCTTTTGAATTGCGTCGGAGTCGGCTTCAACGACGACGTCCACCTTGGCTCCAGTTTTCAGGCTGGCCTTCTTGCCATCTTCGGTGACAAGTTCGTTTTCGATTCGGATTTCGCGATACAGCTCTTCGGCTTCCTCGATTCCGATCTCGGCTTTCTCCGACTCGTTGGGAAGAGACTTAATCAGTTTTTGTACGGTCCCGTGTAATCGCTTTCGTCTTTTCAGCGTCATCTTTGCGTCCTCAGTAACTCCAGTTTCGACTGCCTCGCTCGGGCCGAGCGTGTGTCTTGAACCTTCCAACTTCGAAGCAAGCCGGGCTCTACGTCCTGGTAATGATCGAGAGCTGCCTGACAAGGTCCGTGATGAGACTGCGGCGTTGATCGTAATCCTGCGCCTCGTCGGGCGTCATGCCCAAATAGGTTGCCGTTTTCAGCGCCTC
>QIAI01000108.1:0-754 GCA_003224995.1 Acidobacteriota bacterium | reverse complement strand
TCTATGGTCATTTTGTGCGCCCACTCTTGATGCACCCATTAGAAGCGTCCTGACCGCGATCCATGTGCGCCAAAGTGCGCCAAAGGGTGTCTTCAAGATTTGGTCGACTTGGATCTGTCGAGGCTCACGGTCGAAGAGCTACTGTGAATGCAAGATCTTGCGCGCATGTGCAACAATCATGGGGCATACTTCTTCGGCAAAGATGTGCACCAATCGAGAAAAATCGAGTTTCAGATCTTGAGCAATGGCCAAAACGCTCGCCTCGCTGGAGATCGGAAACTCGAAACTGGTTAGTATTCGTTCTGTAGCCGATTAGGCGGTCTGCTTGATGTCGCGCACCTTAATAAGATTTGCGCTTTTATCCAGAGTGCCGCTCACCTGTACCTGTTTGCCCTCGTACTGTTTCGCGCGTTCCTGGTCATCGAGCTGGTAGGTCACATTATCGGCGGTCTGCAGCACATAGGTGTCGCCCGATTTCATGATCATGCCAGTGAACGCCTGCGCAGCCGGTTGTTTCTGGACATCGTCCTGCGTGGGAGTAGCGGGCATTTGCGTTTCCGGCACAGGGCGACCTTGTTGATTTTGCGTCCAGTCGATCAGTTGGTTTCCCTTGGGCGACTTTGCCCGGGGTTGGTTGGTCTGGGTCCACGCGATCGGCGCCAGCATGACTGCGCCGAGCGCCACGGTAGCCAGCAATCCTTTTCTTATCATCGTGGTCTCCTCCACCCAGAAAGGGTATCGACGGAGCAGCGCT
>QIAI01000603.1 GCA_003224995.1 Acidobacteriota bacterium | reverse complement strand
GTAGTGGCCACGCCTGGCGCCGACCGGATTGCACGAGGCGAAGAGTGGTTGCAGACCAACACTTTGGACGGTCAGAAGGCACACGATTCGTTTATGCGTATCGGTGAACCGGCCTATTTCCAGGAGTTTGGGCCGGGAGGATACCACGTCACCATCGGCTTCGCGAACCCGAAGATCATCAATAATCGCCGTGCGGGCTTGTGCCGCAATGCAGCGAGCTGCGGCAACGAGGTGAAAGGTCACGTCAGCACAGCGCGCATGAGCCGGCCGCCGGATGAGCGGCTCTATGGCAGCGGCTCGCGCGACAGCTTTGCCTTCACCCAGTGCTATGCCAGTCTGGGAGATCCGGACGGGGCGGACTTTGCATTCGTCAAGTGCGACGGGGATGGCAATTTCGACTTTACCGGTATTCCAAAGGGTAATTGGAAGCTCACCATCTTTGACCAGTGGAATGACCAAATTGTGGACGGTATTTCGACCCCCATCGGATTGGCCAATACCAGCGGTTCCCTGGACCTTGGTGAGGTTGCGGTTCACCAGTGGCAGGCGAACATCTACACCCGGACTTTTATCGACAGCAATGGTGACGGCGTTTCGAACATGGACGCCTCTGGGAATCCTACCGAACCCGGCCTCGCCCTGGTTGCGACCAATATCCGATTCCGTGACGGTAGCTTCTCTAACTTCAACAACACCGACTTGAACGGGTATGCCGGCTTCAATGAAGTATTCCCGCTGTTTAACTGGTACGTGGTCGAGACCGATACGACCCGCTACAAGACCACCGGAGTGCACGTGGTCTACGACGCCGGTGGCCCGACAGACGGGACTCCGGGTGGGGGGAAATCGAGTATCGGGCAGTATTTTGCGAACACCTTAGAAACGAATTCTTTGCCGAGCAACCTGCGAGTGCCCGGAGCGGTGTATTGCGACGCTGCAGACTGCAACGGGTTTTCAATTGCGTCTGGCCCGATTGTGGGTGGCTCTAGCGGCCCGACCTCGAACCTTTCCACCGGCCGCATCGATCCGCCTACCCCGTTTGGTTCTTACGGTTGGCAGGGCTTCTCAGGGCAGAACTCGTTCCTGGAATTCGGCAAGAAGCTGTTCGCGGACGGCGAGAACGGCGGTATCCATGGTCACGTCGTGTATGCCTCGACTCGACCTTTCGACGACCCGCAGTTGCTCCTGCAGCTGAGCTGGGAGCCGCTCGTCCCACATGTCAGGATCAACCTCTACAAGGAGGACGTCGCTTCCGACGGTGTCACGCCAACCCTGACTTTGATAGACCACACCGACACCAGCAGCTTCGATGACTGGGCCCAAGGCTTCCGGTCCAATGGTATGCCCAACATGAACTGCCCGGGCCAGTCAACCTCAGATATTTTCTTCTTCGGGTTGCAAAACCAGCCGAACTACCTCGATTGGTACAACTCCCAGCACGGTGGATCTGCCGCGAAAGTGCTGCCCGCTAACTCCCAGTTCAAGTGCTATGACGGAATGCACAACTGGAACCAGCTGCAACCGGCCCCATACGACGGCATGTACAGCTTCCCCAGCGTAACGTCGATTGGTACGGATGGAAAACCGGCCGGCTCGAATTGCACCGCCTGCATTCCCAATCCCGATACCACCGATCCCTATCGGTCCGGTGCCCCCATGCTGCCCGCCGGTAAGTACGTCGTAGAAGTCGTGGTGCCCCAAGGGTATGAACTGGTCAAGGAAGAAGACAAGAACATCCTGATCGGCGACAACTACATCGCGCCGGTTACGCAACAGTTCGGCGGATTGGGCAGCATCTTTATCCTGCCCGACCAGGCCCAAGTGACCAACGCCACCAACCCACAGAATACGACCAACAGTCTGGGACGCGCGTCGAGCCTGCCCAGCCACGAGGGTCATCAGTCTGTTCCCGGGATCGGCCGAAGTGGCCCCGTTCGCCGGAGCGACTCGCAACCTGTGCGACCGCAAGGAAATCACGCTGACGGATCAGACCTCCGCGCTCGCAAAGTTTTACATCTTCACCTCAACCCACGTCGCGGCACACTACACAGGCGTGATCACCGATGACTTCACCGCCGAATTCGATCCGTTCTCCCCGCAGTTCGGCGAAAAATTCGCCCCAGCCTATTTGCCCGTGTCGGTAAAGGACTGGGCCGGGAATGAAGTCTCGCGCACGTATTCCGATCAGTTTGGCGCCTACACTGGCCTGAACTACTCGACTTGGGAAGTCAACCCGCCCAACCCCACGGGATATGGCCCGACCATGATGGTGACGTGTATGAACGATGCGGGCTCGGGAACGACCCCGGATCCTCTGTACCAGCCAGGCTACAGCCAGTTCTGCTATGAGCTGCCGTTCATGCCGGGCCAGACCGGATATTTCGACACGCCGGTGGTGCCCACCTCCGCCTTCTCGGAAGGCTACAACCATCCTGACTGCAACTACCCCGACGCCACGCCGGCCATCGCCAGCGTGACCAGTTCGGACATCGCGGGTCCTTGGGTGAGTAATAGCGGTACGGGCCACACCCTCACCATCACAGCGTTGGGCAACAAGGACGTCGACAGCTACGGATACAGCGGTCCATCGACCACAGTGGCTCCATTCAATCAACAAAAGGTCACGCGCCACTATGGCTTCGGATCGCAGCCAACGGATTGTCATTCCGGGGTCGGCAATGCTTGTCCGGAAGTAGCTCTCTTTGGGTCCGATGGCATCGCTCGTCCGCTCACAAACGTGCAATGGTCCGATACGACGATCACCGGTACTGTTCCGACCGGAGTGCCGACCTGCGCCGTACAGCAACAGACGCAGTACGGCGGCTCGACCGCGCGGTGCGGTGAACTGTTCATCACAACCGCCAACGGCAAACAATCGATCGACACGGTGACTGTCACCATCGGGGGTCAGACGCCGACCCTTTTGGCAACTGGCCAGACGATTCAGTCGGCGATTGACTCCGCCAAGCCAGGCGACGAAATCATTGTTCCGCCCGGCGTCTACAACGAAATATTGCTGATGTGGAAGCCCGTCCGGCTGCAAGGTGTCGGAGCCGCCTCCAGCATCATCAATGCCAATGCTCATCCGGCGGGCACTGCCAAGATGGACACGTGGCGCCGTCAGGTGCTTTGTGTCTTTGGTTTGGCGCTCAACGGAACGCCGATCAGCGGCAGCAACTCGTACGATCCGTCCAATACATTCACTTGTACCTCCGCTATGCAGTTCTCGGTGGATCGCTTGCCCCTGGAGGCCACAGTGGGCTGGGATGCCACGCTGAACGGTAACCTGGCGGAGCAGTTGCTTGAGCCCACCCTGATGGGCGCTTATGAAGGTGCAGGCATTACCGTTCTGTCAAAGGGCGTGAAATTCCCTTCGCGATCGCAGCCGTTTGCTTCCGACGTGTTCCCGACCGGCACCCAGCTGTTGACAACCCGCGATTGCAACAATGGTGGTACCAACCCCTACCCGAGCAACTTCTGGTGCAACCCGTCGAGTATTGACGGTCTGGGCATCACCAATAGCTCGCAGGGCGGTGGCGGCATCTTGGTGCACGGATGGGGACACAACATCCAAATCGCCAATAATCGGGTTTACAACAATCAGGGAACCCTGTCGCGTGGCATCACGGTTGGACAAGGTGAACATCCTGACGTTTACCTGGCCGGCGGTGTGGCCACGACGATTCCGGGTTCGTGCGAAAACAGCAATATTGCGAACCTGAGTCTGCCGTACTGCTTCGACATGAATGTGAACATTCACAATAACGCCGTCGTGCAGAATTCTTCGCTCGGAGATGAGTTGTTCTCGTCCACACCGGCGGGAGCAGGGGGCGTCACTCTGTGCAATGGCTCCGACTACTACAAGTTCAACAATAACTGGGTGTGCGGCAATATGAGCACGGGTGATGGT
>QIAI01000602.1:533-2671 GCA_003224995.1 Acidobacteriota bacterium | reverse complement strand
TACCCGAGCGCGCGCAGGATTGCATCCATCATTTCGCCGTCTGCGACTCTGGTTTCAAGTTCGACCCGGCTCTTGTGGCGTCCAGCCGTCCCTTTCGATTTGTGGGTCAGCATCCACTCTTTGCCGTACTCGCGCAGTCGCAGCAGTTCACCTCGCTTGCGCAGTGGCTGCCCGGGCAGGTCGTACAACGTGTTCATCTCGTGCGTGCGCGGCGTGACGAGGCGGAATTTTGCCGCGCGCAGGCGGCGGCTGAGGTCGCGAAGATTGTCGATGCGGAATTTGATTTCGATTTCGTTGGGCATGGAAATCAGGCTCTAGGCTTTAGGCTCTAGCAAAATCTTTTCACCACAGAGGACACGAAGGTACACGCAGGAAGAACAATGAGAATGCGCCGTTGCAGCTGAAATGCCCTGTGTCATGCACATTTTAAACAGCAACGTTCGTCCGTTTGCCTCACTCAGTATGGAGGAATCGCTCTTTGCGCGCGCAATGGGCTCTAACTCGAATCTCACGAATGAACGGGTGATCGGAATTTGCGGCCGTGCAAGTCCTGAACCAGCATTTTATCTTTCCTCTGTGCTGGAAAGACTTAGCTAAAGGCTAGAGCCTGAAACCTAGAGCCTGAGGCCTAGAGCCTAGAGCCCAGAGCCCAGAGCCTAAAGCCGAAAGCCCAGAGCCTGCTCTAACTGAACGTCGGCAGCTTGACCAGGTCTTCGCGCGGCACGATCTCTAGTGGTTGCCCGGCTTTCCGCCATGCGGCCAGACCTCCCACGAGGATGAACGCGTTGAAGCCTTTCTCCCGCAGCATGTGCGCCACCCGGGCGCTGGTCCCTTCGCGTACTCAAGTGCAATACAGATAAACATCTTTGTCTCTGGGCAGCCGCTTCAATTCCTCCTCGAGATTGTTGGGCTCAATGCGAATGGAGCCTTTGATGCGCGCGGCCTCGGCATTATAGTAGCCGTGGCTTCGGACATCGACGACGAGAATGCGCCCGGCTTCCTCGGAAGCAAGTTTCTGAACCAGTTCTTGCACCTGAATACGGGGAACGACGCGATAAATCCGGTTCTTGCGAAGCAGCCATATGCGATACGCAATGTATCCCGCGACGGCAATCAGGAGAACCTCTTCCACGGTGTGGCCGGCGGACTGAAAAGTTTGGCCAATGGCTTTGAGAAAATTCCTTCCCAAATAGCCCAGTCCGAAGTAGGCCAGCACATAGAGGGCAGCGCCGGCGGTATCGAAGCGCAGGAACTGGCGGAAAGGCATTTTCATACTGCCCGCGAGCGGCGGCCCCATGGTGTTGACGCCAGGAATGAATTTGGCAATGACCAGCGTCATGCGGCCGCGCTTATAGAAAGATTCGGCGGAGCGCAGGATGCAGGTTTCCGGGTTGGCAGAGACCTTGCAGAGAAAGCCGAGCAGCGCCCATCCCGAATATTTTCCCGCGAGAAAAAGCAGGCAGTCGCCCAGCACCATCGCAGCCAGCGCGAGGGGAAGCAGAACGGGAGCGCGCAGGACGTGCGCCGCCACCGCGGCTCCGGCAGCGACCAAGGCGAGCGCGGCAGGCACCGGCAGTCCGATCGACTCGGCAAACACGACGGCAGCGACCAGGATGTAGCCGTGCCGAGAGATGAGAGCAAGCAGGTCTGTCATGCGCTGCCATTAGACTAACGGGGATGGGAGCCGCGAGTCCAACCAGCGCGGCAAATTCGGGAATCCCGGCGTGCGCCGACATCATCGAAGGAAGAAATTCAACCAAACGTCGAGGTGTTATGTCGAACCTGCAAACTTCCGCTGTGCGCCGCCACATCAATCTTCCCGGACGAAAGTCGGTGCTCCCATTCAGTGACGCCGTGCTGGTGGGCGATACGCTTTATCTGGCAGGCCGAATTGGCATTGACCCGGTCACCGGGCGAGCGCCGGCCGCCGTTGACGCCGAAATTAAGCTCCTGCTCGACGGAGTGGAGGCCGTGCTGGCGGAGGCGGGGATGAACATGGACGATCTGGTCTCGGTACAGATTTTTTCCCCGGACCTCTCGCTTTGGGAGCCCTTCAACACCGCCTACGTGAAACGGTTCTCCCAGGAACTTCCGGCGCGGGCATTTATCGGATCGGGGCCACTGTTGCTGGGCGGGAG
>QIAI01000602.1:0-500 GCA_003224995.1 Acidobacteriota bacterium | reverse complement strand
AAGGTTTTCTATTTTTCGCGTGCTACTACAAAGTCGGGGGCCCACAGCAGGGCGCGTTTGATCTCGGAGTCAGGGAAAGTGCAAATGGCTTTCCGGGCGGCATCGGCGTATTGCGCGGCGCGGGCGTGGGCGGCTTCGAGGGCGCCATAGCGATTCAGGATTTGCAGGATGTCGCCGTGGGTCACGCCGTTGAAGGCGCGCTCGCGAAGCACGGTGGCAATCTTCTCGCGTTCTGCCGGGGTGCAGCGCTCTAACGCGTAAATCACCGACATAGTGACTTTGCCTTCGCGCAGATCGCTGGCCACTGGCTTTCCCAGAACATTTTCCGAGGCGGTCAGATCGAGAACATCGTCCACGATCTGGAAAGCCATCCCCAGATTTCGCCCGTACACGCCCGCTGCCTCTTCCTGTTCAGCAGTGGCGCCTCCGAGGATCGCGCCCAGCCGCATGCATACCGAGAACAGGCAAGCGGTCTTGCGGAAAATCAGGTCGAAGTGCTC
>QIAI01000600.1 GCA_003224995.1 Acidobacteriota bacterium | reverse complement strand
ACTCACTCGTCCGCAGCCAAGACTGCTCGGATTGCTGACTTGAGAGTCCGGAATGAACCGTAGATCCTTTCTCCGAAGCTTGCCCCTGCTGTATTCCGCATCGCAATTCGCTGGCAGGACTCTTGCGTTCGCCCAAAGCCCGTCCCAACAAACCTCAGCCGCGGACTCCGGCCCGACTGCCGCTCGCATCCCCCGCTGGCGTGGTTTTAATCTCCAGGGCAAATTTTCCATGCCGCAAGAACCCTATGATGGCCCCGCCTACCAAAAATTCGATTTCGCCACCATGCGGGAGTGGGGCTTTGACTTCGCCCGCCTGCCCTTGTCCTACTGGGCATGGGGAAGCC
>QIAI01000601.1 GCA_003224995.1 Acidobacteriota bacterium | reverse complement strand
TTCCGAGAACCGCTCTCCCCCATGGACCACCCGGTGTCCGACGGCATGCACATCCCCCGGACCGCGCACTTCCGCCAGGCCAGACTGGTCGGAGGTGATCCAGCGAATCACAAAATCCAGCGCGGCGGAAATATCTCGAACCGGAGCCGTAAGCGTGTGCTGGGAGCCATCGCTCTTTTTCAGCGTGACAATCGCTTCTCCGCCAATGCGCTCGACCTGCCCACGTAACAGGCGGGCGTCTTGATTCCTCCGGATACGATCCGAGTCCGTGGCAATCAGTTGAAATTTGAGACTGGAACTCCCCGCGTTCAGAACCAGAACGTTCATCCGTGGCGCTCTCCCACCAGCGTGCAATGTGAATCAGCTACGTCCAGCTAATACGGCCACTTCCAGTTCTTGATCTCGGGCATATCGTCGCCGTGATCGTCCACATATAGCTTGTGTTCGATCAGCTTGTTGCGCAGATACTGCTTGAAATGCGCCCCAACGCGTTGCAGGCGCGGCACACGATCCACCACATCCCCAGCCAAATGAAAAATGGCGTCGTGGTCGTACCCTCTTCCTTATAGCCGCGAGCGTGCAGGTTGTCGTGGTTCGTACGCCGGTAGGTCAAACGATGAATCAACCAGGGATATCCGTGATACGCAAAAATGATGGGCTTATCCGTAGTGAACATCGAATCGAAGTCTTTATCCGATAGCCCGTGCGGATGTTCGCTCGAAGGCTGTAGCGTCATCAGGTCGACCACATTCACAAACCGGATTCGAATGTCCGGAAAATGCTGCCGGAGCATGTCCACTGCGGCGAGCGACTCCAGGGTGGGAACATCGCCCGCGCTCGCCATCACCACGTCCGGCTCCGCATTCTGGTCGTTGCTCGCCCAACCCCAAATTCCAATTCCGTTGGTGCAATGCCGGATCGCTGCATCCATATCCAGCCACTGCGGCGCGGGTTGCTTGCCCGCCACGATGACATTCACG
Source organism: Acidobacteriota bacterium (assembly GCA_003224995.1). Lineage (GTDB taxonomy): Bacteria > Acidobacteriota > Terriglobia > Terriglobales > Acidobacteriaceae > Gp1-AA133. Next base: position 1,893 of record QIAI01000601.1, on the reverse strand, counting down.
TAGTTGCGGCTCCGCAGGCAATGATCCGCCACGGAGAGCAGGGTGTTGCTGTCGGGCGGCAAATACACTCGCACGACGTCAGCTTTTTTGTTGACCACGTGATCGATAAATCCCGGATAGTGAGCAGATAATTCAGCGAAGCGATCGGCCGCCGCCACGGAATGTGCCGCGTCACCTTCAGCCACTTGGCATGCTGGTTAAACATCGAGTCCACAATGTGGATAAACGCTTCGTAGCAGGAAAAGAAACCGTGCCGCCCGGTCAGCAAATAACCTTCCAGCCATCCTTGGCACATATGTTCGCTGAGCACCTCCATGACCCGGCCATTCGCCGAGAGGTGTTCATCCACCGGGAGAATCGGTTCCATCCAGACTTTATCCGTCACCGAATACAGCGCCTCGAGCCGATTAGAGGCGGTCTCATCGGGTCCCACGACTCTGAAGTTGCTACTGGGAAGATTGAGCTTCATCACGTCCCGCAAGAATGTCCCTAAAACCCGCGTGGCTTCCGAATTCACACCTCCAGGCTTCGGCACTTCCACGCCGTAGTCTCGAAAGTCTGGCATCAATAAATCTTTCAGTAACAGGCCGCCATTGGCATGAGGATTCGCACCCATCCGCCGCTCTCCCCTGGGTGCCAGTTCCGCCAGTTCCGGAAGCAGCCTGCCATCCGCATCGAACAGTTCCTCCGGACGGTAGCTCTTCATCCACTGCTCCAACAATTTGAGATGCTCGGGATGACCAGCGATGTCGGAGAACGGCACCTGGTGGGAGCGCCAGGTGTTCTCTGCCGGCTTGCCATCCACCATCTTCGGCCCAGTCCATCCTTTGGGCGAGCGCAGAATGATCATCGGCCACGCCGGGAGTGAATGATCCCTCTGTTTTCTCGCCCGGTCTTGTATGGCCTGGATTTCACGGACTGCGGACTCCAATTTCGCAGCCATCAACTGGTGCATGGGCTCCGGGTCATGGCCTTCCACGAAATAAGGTTCGTACCCGTACCCTCGGAACAAACCTGTGAGTTCTTCATCGCTCATACGCCCCAGAACTGTAGGGTTCGCGATCTTGTATCCGTTCAAGTGAAGAATCGGCAGGACTGCTCCATCCCGTGCCGGGTTCAAGAACTTGTTCGAATGCCAACTCGCGGCCAAAGGCCCGGTCTCCGCCTCTCCATCTCCCACTACACAACAGACCAGAAGGTCCGGATTATCAAAGGCTGCGCCATAGGCATGCGCAATGCTGTAACCGAGTTCTCCTCCCTCATGAATGGATCCCGGCGTCTCCGGCGCCACATGGCTCGGGATTCCGCCCGGAAACGAAAATTGCTTGAACAGACGTTTCATGCCGAGCTCGTTCTGCCCAATATTCGTGTAGATTTCGCTGTACGTGCCTTCCAGGTAAGTGTTCGCCACCAGGCCCGGCCCGCCATGACCCGGACCCGTGATGTAAATCATATTCAGGTCGAGTTTCTTGATCAGACGATTGCAATGCACATAAATGAAATTAAGGCCCGGCGTGGTACCCCAGTGGCCGAGGAGCCGAGGCTTCACATGCTGTACTTTCAAAGGCTCTCGCAGCAGCGGGTTGTCGTACAAATAAATCTGCCCTACCGACAAGTAGTTGGCGGCGCGCCAGTACGCATTCATCCGGCGCAGTTCGTCTTGAGTCAAAGGCTTGGTTTCGGAGAATGTAGCAGGGATGGCTGAGTCCACTGGGGGCATGGCGTAATCCTTCCGGCTTTCGTAATTCGTCTTGCTTCCAACCAGTTTACTTACATGGCGCACGGTTTTGGATGAATGGAAAAGAAAATCACCGCCGACCCGAGGCGCCCCAGACAGCGCACTTTCGCCGCATCGCCATTCCATGGAGAATCGATTTTGTTCATGAAGTTAAT
>QIAI01000599.1:7957-8405 GCA_003224995.1 Acidobacteriota bacterium | reverse complement strand
ATGGCGGCTTCGGCAGCGGCTGTGGAACCGTCATACATCGAGGCGTTGGCCACTTCCATGCCGGTCAGCTCACAAATCATCGTCTGGAATTCGAAAATGGCTTGCAGCGTGCCCTGGGAAATTTCCGCCTGGTAGGGCGTGTAAGCCGTAAGAAACTCGCCTCGGGAAATCAGCGAGTCGATAATCACTGGCCGATAGTGCAAGTAGGCGCCAGCCCCGAGAAAGCTGGTGTACTCGATACCATTCTCTTTCGAGCGCTGCCGAAACCAGTCGACAATCTCGGACTCAGCCATCTGGCGCGGCACTTTGAGGTCTCGATTCAGACGGTACTCGGCAGGAATCGGGGCAAAGAGATCGTCGATGGAACGTGCTCCGATGGTCTTGAGCATCGCTTCCCGGTCAGCCGGCGATTTGGGTAGATAACGCATAGGAATTTATATAGATGAAC
>QIAI01000599.1:7304-7894 GCA_003224995.1 Acidobacteriota bacterium | reverse complement strand
CCCGGATTCTTGAGCGTCATCTTGAGCATCCAGGTTTGGTTCGCATCCTTATTAACCTTCTCCGGAGCGGTCGCCAATTCTCCATTCACCTCAGTCACGGTGCCCGAAGCCGGCGCATAGAGATCCGACACCGCCTTCACCGATTCTACGGTTCCAAAGGTCTTCCCCGCTGTGATGTCCGAACCGGGCTTGGGCAGTTCGACGAAAACGATGTCACCGAGAGATTCCTGCGCGTAATCGGTGATGCCAACGGTTGCGCTGGAGCCGTTAACTTTGATCCACTCGTGCTCCTTGGTGTACTTCAGGTCGCTTGGATAGGACATGCGGCTTCTGGCTCCTGTTTTGGCTTCAGCTTTCAGCTTCCTTGGTGATCCTTGTGTCTGGCTTTCGTGCGCATCGTCGTGATCTTCAGACTTTTTTGGGCCGCTTGTAAAAAGGCGTCGGCACTACCTTTGCCCCGATACCCTGCCCGCGGACCTCAATCTTCACTTTGCTGTCGACTTCCGCAAACTCCGGCGGCACATACGCCAAAGCAATATTTTTCTTCAAGAACGGAGCCGGCGAACCGCTGGTGACATAACCAATTTCTT
>QIAI01000599.1:0-7253 GCA_003224995.1 Acidobacteriota bacterium | reverse complement strand
ACCCTCGCCCTTTGCCTTTTCGAGCGCCGACTTTCCAATGAAATCAGGCTTCTCCATCTTAATGAAGCGATCCAGGCCGGCCTCCCATACGTTGATCGTGTCAGAGATCTCGTGGCCATAAAGCGGCAGCTTGGCTTCCAGACGCAAGGTGTTGCGCGCCCCCAAGCCGCAAGGAACGACGTTGAAGTCTTTTCCGGCAGCTAGAACTTCTTTCCACACTCGGACGCTGGTGGCTTCATCCGCGGGAATATAAATTTCGAAACCATCTTCTCCGCTGTAACCGGTGCGCGCGATCAGGATATTATTCAGTCCACAAACTGTCCCGCGAGTCAGCCAATAAAATTTCACGTCCGCAAGGTTTGCGTCGGTCAACTTTTGCAGCAGTTTCACGCCCTTCGGACCCTGGATAGCAATCTGCGTGAAGTCGTCAGAGAGATGTTCGACTTTGCAATTGAAGTTCTGGGTATTGTTGCGCACCCAATCGAAATCCTTCTCGCGCGTACCCGCATTGATGACCAGCAGGTAGTCGTTTTCGCCCAAGCGATGCACAATCACGTCGTCAACAAACGTACCTTCCGGATAGAGAAGCGCCGAGTAATGCGCCTGGCCAATGGCCAGCCGTGCGGCATCGTTCATGGAGATGTGCTGCACTGCGTTCAAGGCTTCCGGCCCGGACAAGCGAATGTCGCCCATGTGGCTGACGTCGAAAATGCCGACACCGGTGCGCACTGAATTGTGCTCAGCCATGATGCCGCCGGCGGAGGGATACTCGACGGGCATGTCCCAGCCATTAAATTCGACCATCTTCGCGCCCATCTGGCGATGGACGGCATTCAGCGCGGTCTTGCGGAAGGTCGGCGTGGTCGCCTCGACGGCAGGCAATTCAATCCTCGATCAGATGCGCAGTTGGCTGGGCTGCGGAGTCGTGGAACTGTTAACCCTATCATGCGGTTTTTTCCGGGGTCAAACGAGAAGACGGTGTCAGGTCTCAGGTTTCAGGTCTCAGGTTTCAGGTTTCAGGTTTCAGGTTTCAGGTCTCAGGTCTCAGGTTTCAGGTCTCAGGTCTCAGGTTTCAGGTCTCAGGTCTCAGGTCTCAGGGCAGTGGCTGCGGCTCTGGAACGCAGCCCCACAAGTTTGAGACGCTGTTCCCGACGCATGACCCGCAGTTCGCGGCCACAGCTCGATCCCAACTAGCTAGAGCCTAAAGCCTGGTTGCTGGTTACCAACGGCACATTTCCCAAAATCCCGCTCAGCGCTACCCTGCTTCCATGGCGACGAAAAGCAAAGTCCGCTGCAACCAGTGTGAGCAGATCGAATCCCGGTGTGATTGTGAAAAGTACTGTGCGTTCTGCCAGGGACAGTTGGATGTTCGGTTATGCGAGGACGGCCTCTATTACTGTCAGTCTTGCCGCGAAGCCGCCGGATACGAGGTTTCGAACTAACCCCGCACAAGTATCCACCGCCTGAGCTGGAGACATCGACTTGCACGTGGGCTGAAGTGAATGGTCCTTTTGTATTTTCCCCGCCGGTGGTTCGCGGAATTAAAGAAGAGACGGGATCAGTGGTGGCTGTCGTACTTGTGAGGTTAGCGGCGAACCCTGCACCTCTGGGGCCAAAAACAACTCGGGAATCCGCGGACCGAAGTTGGAGGCCGAGGACACTTGTCGGCATCATTAGCAAAGCGAACGCGTTTGCGCCCCTGCGCTTGATGACCTCATATCACCACGGCTTCCTCATATTCCCCAAAAACACGCCGCATGGCGTCGGAAATCTCGCCGACAGTGGCACACGCCTCCACCGCGCCCAGAATGCGAGGCATCAGATTCGCGCCCGAGTTCGCTGCATCTTCTACGGCTCGCAGGGCTCCTCGCCAAGTTGCCGCATCTCGTCGCGACCGCAGCGCTCGCAGGCGCTCGACCTGCTTGCTCTCCAGATTCTCGTCGATGCGCTGAATCGGAATCGGCTTTTCTTCCTCGAGTTCGAAGCGATTCACGCCCACCACGATCGCTTCCCCGCGGTCCACAGCCTGCTGGTACTCATACGCGGCGTTCTGAATTTCCTGCTGCACAAACCCACGCTCGATCGCCTTCAACATGCCCCCCATCACCTCGATCTTGCCCAGATATTCGGCAGCGCGCTTCTCGATCTCGTTGGTCAGAGACTCCATATAATACGAACCCGCCAGCGGATCGATGGTCTGCGGCACGCCAGATTCATATCCAATGATCTGCTGCGTCCGCAGCGCAATGCGAGCCGACTGTTCGGTGGGAAGCGCAAGCGCCTCGTCGAATGAATTGGTATGCAGCGACTGCGTTCCTCCCAGGACGGCCGACAGCGCCTGCAACGCGGTACGCACGATATTGTTTTCCGGTTGCTGCGCAGTGAGGGTCGAACCAGCCGTCTGCGTATGGAATCGCAGCATCCACGACTTGGGATTCTTCGCCTGGAAATGTTCGCGCATGATGCGCGCCCACATGCGCCGGGCCGCTCGAAATTTCGCTACCTCTTCCAGGAAGTTGCTGTGCGCGTTGAAAAAGAATGAAAGCCGGGGAGCGAACCTATCGACATCCAGTCCAGCGTCAATTGCGGCCTGCACGTAGGCCATGCCGTCCCCCAGGGTAAAAGCCACTTCCTGCACCGCGGTCGATCCCGCTTCCCGCATGTGATAGCCGGAAATCGAAATCGTGTTCCACTCGGGAACATTTTCGTTGGTCCAGGCAAACAGGTCCGTAATGATGCGCATGGCCTGGTGCGGCGGATAAATGTAAGTCCCGCGCGCAATGTATTCCTTTAGAACAGGACAGCTTGCGAACCTCAGCCCCCTGCCTTCTTGCCACGGCGACATAGAGCGCCAGCAGGATGGAGGCGGTGGCATTGATGGTCATCGAAGTCGAAATCTTCGTGAGATCGATGCCGGCGAAGAGCCGTTCCATATCTTCGATGGAATCGATGGCTACACCCACTTTGCCGACTTCCCCCATGGCGAGGGGATTATCCGAATCGAGACCGATTTGGGTAGGCAGATCGAAGGCTACCGACAGGCCGGTCGTTCCGTTCGCGAGCAGATATTTGTAGCGCTTGTTGGATTCCTCAGCGTCGCCCATGCCCGCGTATTGCCGCATCGTCCAAAGGCGGCCGCGGTACATGGTGGCCTGCACGCCCCGGGTGAAGGGGTACTCGCCCGGATAGCCAACTTCACGATCCTGGTCCCAGCCCTTCAAGTCAGCAGGAGCGTAGAGCTGCCGCACCGGTATGTGCGAAGAAGTCTGCGGATCGGCGGTCCCGCATCTTTTGCGATGTCTTCTCCCGCAGTGATTCTGTGTGTCCTCTATCGTTAGCTTTGTTTCTTGCGGCGCACGCGCCAGAAAGAGGACAACCCAAAATAACCGAAGGTCAAACAGAAGCAGAGCGCGATCAAGGCGCGCCCCGGCCCGATTTTGCCCGCCTGGTACTTAGCGATCTCTCGACTCAGCGCGATAGCGCCGATACCAGCCATCGTCAGGAAAACAAAGCCAGTAACCTCCAGCCAAAGCTGGTGGAGAACACGACTGAAAGAGCGCATCGTAATCCGACCCGCTTGCAATACAGCGTTCAGGGTACGATGCTGTCCGGCATGCTGGCCCGCTACCTGGGCGAGAATGCGTAATTTCCGGGTTAAAGGAATGCCAGCCACTGGTCGATTTTATCAATGTTCGGCGTTACAATAGCGGCAAGGCGAGGAGCAGGGTCACAGTCATCTGTGATGCAGCTGCCGCAAGGGGGTTCCGTGGACCAGCAACTCAAACAGTTGATGAAAGAACTGGGGGAAGCGATCAACGAGTCCCTCGCCGATTCCGATTCCATCGCCGAGGTGGTTTCGCGCATCAAGGAAGGTGGTTATGACATCTTCCTGGTTCTGGAAGCGACCATCGGCGTCAGCAAGCAGGGCGAAAAGTCGAACGACAAGACTTCGCTAGTCACCACGTTAACCAGCAATCCCACCTTCAAGGTCAATGACCAGGATTTGAAATTCTTAAAGTCGCTGCGCATCAAGATCGACGAGGATGTAGCTTAGTTCTTTGATCTGCTACTCCGCCCGCATATCCTCATACCGGTAAGAACTCGAAGCCAAGAGCCAACCGGTACCCCTGTGCTACCATCTACCTCCGCAGCGTAAGCGTCGCAGTTCGACAGCGGCAATCATCAGGCCCGTAAGAAACCAAGCGCATCGGGAGTGCGGATGAAAGACACGCTGGGAGTTCTGTTAGCCGGAGGGGCGGGGGAACGACTCTATCCCCTGACCCGCGACCGTGCCAAGCCTGCCGTCACCTTCGGCGGGATCTACCGCATCATCGACATTACCCTCTCTAACTGCATCAACTCCGATCTGCGGCGTGTCTATATCCTCACCCAGTACAAGGCGCTGTCGCTCAACCGGCACATCCGCGAAGGCTGGAATATTGTGGCCCGCGAAATGGGAGAATTTGTCGAGATTCTGCCGCCCATGAAGCGCGTGAGCGACAACTGGTACATGGGCACCGCCGATGCGGTTTACCAGAACATCTATTCCATCGGTTCTGAGCAGCCGAAGCATGTGCTCATTCTTTCCGGCGACCACATCTACAAGATGGATTATGGAAAGATGCTGGAGCAGCACGTGCACTCTGCCTCCGATGTGACTCTGGCCACTATTCAGATTGAACCCGATGAATCTTATCGCTTTGGCGTGGTCGATATCGATCGCGATCATCGGGTCAATGGTTTTCAGGAGAAACCTCAGCAGACCAATCTGCGGTCGCCCTGGAATCCGAACAAGATTTCAGCCTCCATGGGCATTTACCTTTTCAATACCGACGTGCTCATCCCGGTATTGCTCAAAGACGCTGAGGACACGAATTCTAGCCACGATTTTGGGAAAGACATCCTGCCGAAGATGGTGGATGAATATCGCGTGTATGCCTACGACTTTGTCGACGAAAACAAAAAAGAAGCTTTGTACTGGCGGGATGTCGGAACCCTGGAGGCCTACTACGAAGCCAACATGGACATTGTTTCCGTGTCACCAGTTTTTAATTTGTACGACTCGGACTGGCCCATTCGTACCCACCAGCGACAGTATCCGCCGGCAAAATTTGTCTTTGCCGAAGCCGGCCGCACTGGAACCGCGGTCGATTCCATCGTCTCGGCGGGCTGCATTGTCTCAGGAGGCTCGGTCAAGAACTGCATTCTGTCCCCTGACGTCCGCGTGAACTCCTATAGTGAGATCGACGACAGCATTTTGTTCTCGCACGTGCGGCTTTGACGCGGAGGCGGACCGGCAGCGCTATTTTGTGACCGATGGCGGCATCACCGTGGTCACCCGCGACTACTCTTTGTTTGAGAACCCCGTAACGGTGGATTACTTCACGTCAGAGTAAAAGCCAGGGCTTCGGGCCGTGGGTTTGCAATGCTGCCCGTTACCCTTCGTCGGCTTTACTGTCCACCCTCGCTCTTAGGCTCCTCGGCTTTGATTGACTCGGCCTGACGCCGCGAACCGAGATGAAAAGCCATAATGTTTTCTCGTCGACTTTTTCTCGCGATCACTGGAAGCACGCTATTGTTGCCCCGGCTCACCTGGCCTGCGGACCCCGAGGCTCCCTCTATGCTCGACCATATCTTGCTTGGCTGTAGTGACCGGGATCGCGGCATCGATCTTGTGGAGGAACACACTGGAGTGCGGGCTGCGATCGGTGGAGTCCATCCCGGACGCGGCACCTGCAATGCGCTGCTATCGCTGGGCCAGCGGCGATACCTGGAGATCATCGCGCCTGACCCGGCGCAGACCCAGGTACCGGACTTTGCCGCGTCCCTGGTTCAACGTTTGAAATCCCTCTCCACGCCGCGTCTTGTGGGCTGGGCGGCTCATCCGGGCGACCTTGATAGCTTGGCGAAGAGGCTGAGCGCATCTGGAATCGTTTTTGACGGACCGCGCGCCGGCTCTCGCGCTCGTCCCGACGGACGGATGTTGAAATGGCGCACGCTCAATTTGTCGCACGATCTCGATGGGGTGCTGCCCTTCTTCATTGAATGGAACGCGAATTCTCAGCACCCATCAACCGACGCCCCTGCCGGATGTCAACTGGAGAATTTCGTCATCGTCGATCCTGAGCCCGCCGCACTGAAGAAAACCTGCGAGCGCCTTGGCCTCGATGTGCGCATCGAGGCTGGCAAGCAGCGCCAGATTGCAGCCCGCATTGCGGGCCCTGATCGCACCTACGAAGTCGCTTCTTGAGCTAAATCGTGATGGCAATTGCAACTTGGATTTTTCCGCCCTCGAGCACGGGCGCTGCCGTCATCCCCTTCCGCTGGTGCGGGGATTTTGAGACTCAAATTCCTGCCCGAAACGTAGAACCCCGCCCAGGTACTCAGGTTCCCAGTTACATTCAAGCCGCCACGGCCAATTCCCGAGCCACTTCTGACACTAACACATAAGACCGCCAACGATCTGCGGGGTCGTAGGTGTCAGTCACGACGATGACCTCGCCGGCGCCGGTGTCATGCACTAATTTTTCCAGGCCCGCCTTCACGGTTGTTCTTGATCCCACGATTGCCTGTCCCAACTTATTCTCCACTGCCGCTCGCTCGAACTCGTTCCAGACCCCCTCCATCGAATCCACCGGAGGCAGCAACTCGACCGGCTGGTTGCGAATGAGTTGCAGAAAGCGCTGCTGCGGTGTGGTGAACAAGCGGCGCGCTGCCGCATCCGTCTCTGCCGCGATCACCTGCACGGCCACCATGAGGTAGGGATGCCGCAACTCTTCATTCGAGCGAAAGTTCTGCCGATACAATCGCGCCGCCGCATACAAATATTCAGGAGCAAAGTGCGCCGCAAACGCAAACGGTAGCCCAACTTGTGCCGCCAGTTGCGCGCTGAAGCCGCTCGAGCCCAGAAGCGTAATCGGGACCCTGCTGCCCTGGCCAGGAATCGCCTTTACCGGCTTTCCTGGCCCTACCGGAGCGAGATAACTTTGCAACTCCGCCAGCAGTTCGGGAAAGTCATCCCCCGTCTGACCGAGGTCGCGCCGCAGCGCTCGCATGGTCGCGAAGTCTCCACCCGGTGCGCGTCCCAGTCCGAGATCAATCCGTCCCGGATACATCGCGGCCAGCGTTCCAAACTGCTCGGCCACCACGAGCGGAGCATGGTTGGGCAACATGATTCCTCCGCTGCCTACCCGAATCGTGGAGGTCGCGCCGGCGACGTGCCCGATCAGTACCGAGGTCGCCGAACACGCCAG
>QIAI01000598.1 GCA_003224995.1 Acidobacteriota bacterium | reverse complement strand
GCGCAAGGTCACGTTCGTCAACAGCTTTGCGATTGAAGGGCACTACTTCAATTTCTCCACCTCGGGCCAGTGGCTGTGGGACGAGCTGACCGTCTCGGTTCCCGGCGGACAGAATCCGTATCCCGTGATTGAAGCGATTCAGAAATTGGTGCTGAAAGAGACCGAAGCCAGCTCGCGCATGGCGGAGGAGGAATGGTCGAAAGCGGCCACGCATTACCGGGTGCAGAATTTTTCCGCCAAGCCCGCCATTAATCTTCGGCCGACCGGCGGCGGAGTCGAAGTGCACGTGCGCTACATCACGCGGGCGCAAGAGCGCCAGGCAACGCGGGCCCGCCTGTATGAGGCCATCGTTGAATTGCTGCACGGCAAAGAAGCGGGCAGTGCAGCACGCGCTTAAGGATCTTAAGGTCACCAGCAAAAGTTTCTAACCGCGCGAAGGTCGCGACGTGCGGCTCGGGCCTAACCGAGTGGAGAAGGTCTGAAGGTCAATTGCAAAAGCTTTTGACCGCGAAGGTCGCGAAGGGATGCGCGAAGGCCGCGAAGTAGAGGTTCTTTTCCTGGCTTGAAAAGTAACGATCATTCACATTGAAAACTGTCGTTTGACATCGATGACGTCGGCCGCTACGTTGAAGCATGAGTACCAACTTACTGCATGGCGATCTTGACCTTGATTTTTTACATGACATCAGCAGCCGTATCGCGGCGGATGATCCCCTGCATCAGGATCTGCAACACATCATAGAATTTGCGACTGCGGTTGTGAAATGCGATTCCTGCATGGTCTACGTGCGGGAGGGCGATGAGCTGGTTCTGCGCGCGTCGAAAATTCCCCATGACGAAGTCGTGGATCGCCTGAAACTGCGGGTGGGACAGGGAATCACCGGCTGGGTGGCGGAGCATCGCGAGCCGGTGGCGGTCTCGCAGAATGCGTCGCAGGATCCGCGCTTTCAGTGGTTCCATGAGTTGCCGGAAGATGCCTACGAGGCGTTCCTCTCGGTGCCAATTCTCTCGCGCGGACGCGTGGTGGGCGTAATCAACCTGCAGCATCGCCAACCTCACACCTACACTGCCCGGCAAATCCGGCTGATCTCGATGATCGGGTTTCTGGTGGGCGCCGAAATTGAAATGGCCCGCCTGGAGGTGGAAAATTCGCAGCTGCTGCGGCAGCTGGAAACCCGCAAGCTCCTGGAACGCGCCAAAGGAATTCTGCAGCGCGACCTGGGACTCAACGAGGAGCAGGCTTATCTGACCCTGCAGCGCCAGGCACGACAAAAACGTAAAACTCTGAAAGAGATTGCGGAAGCCGTTGTGCTGGGAGAAGAAATCCGCCGCGGCTCGGGGACAAACTGAAATCGCCTGCAAGCGAGAGAGTTTTCCCGCATCCGGAAGCCCAGTCCGGAACAAGCGCTTCTGGAAAATCTCAAAACGCAGAGGGAGGAGAGAAAGGCTGCAGAGGGCGCAGCGGGCATTTTCCATCCTTTCGCATGAGAGCAATCAGGAACTTTGATCTCATTGCGCTGCCCTGGTGTCCTTTGCGGAAAGAGCCTCTCTCTCTGTGTCACTGTGGCTCTGTGGAGAAAAAAGCTCTTCAAACATAAATACTAATAGCGTTTCTCCGCGCTACCGAGCGATCGGGGTCAAGCTCGGCAAATGCGCGGGTAGGAAAAACTCTGCGCTAGTGCGAGGGCTCGATCCCTCAATTTGGCGCAGCAGGCGCTGGGCACAATCCTGTCCCAAGCCGTCCAACTTCTTTTGAAAGAACTCGGGAATTGCGTCTGCCAGATTCCACGGCGCCAGGTCCACAAAAACGTGGGGAAAGCCCGCAGGCAAGGGAACTCGCGTGCCCAGCGTAACCACTCCCTCCACGCCGCGCTGCCGCAACGACATGAAGTGATTCTGCACCCAGTCGGGCGACGCATCATAGGTCGTCACCAGCAGGCAGTAGCCGTTGCGTCGCAAATACGTCTCTACGCCCGCGACGATACGGGCTGCCGGCGCGTGCCCGATGTCGGTGGCCAGAAGGGCAATCGTATAGGTCCGCTTGGTACGCAGGGAACGCGCGGAATAGTTCGGTTGATAGTTAAGCCGGAGCACGGCCCGGCGCACGCGATCGCGAGTGTGCTCCGGGATGGAGCGGCCGGCGGCGGAATTATTCAGAATCGCCGAAATGGAACAAGGCGCCAGGCCCACATAGTCGGCCACAGTGCGCAGGGTGACCGCCTCGGATCGCGGGTTTTTGCGAGTGGTCTTTTTCATGAAGATCCTCCCATGAAGCTTCGCGTGCGGTTGCGCGTTCAAAGAGAATTCCGCAAGCGCAGTTTCCTGCGCCTGCGATCATCGGTTAGGGTTTCGAAATTGAAGCCAGCTTGGCGCGCGACTCGCTGTCGCGTGCGATCTCGCTTCTCTTCGGCGGAGCAAAGCGTAGTTCTTCACAGTCGTCTCCCAATTGCATGGAGATGACGAACCATTCACCGTCCTGTTGCTGGAGAGTGATTTTGGAAGAACCCGAGGGATTCATCATCGAAGTACTGCTCGCCATCACCATGGATCCCACTCCGGTTGCATTTCTCAAAACCACCGTCTCTGCCGACCCATGTTTCACTGAATAGCTGTAGGTCCCCGCGGGAAGCGTGATCAAGCCCCAGCGTACT
>QIAI01000619.1:2135-3287 GCA_003224995.1 Acidobacteriota bacterium | reverse complement strand
TCCAGTGTGTGCCGGCGATCTGCGTAATGTCGGCCCGTGCCACTACCCCCATCTGTGTGCTGCTGCCAATGGAGCCGCTGATCCCGCTGTAATCGAAACCGATTCGCGCGCGCACCCGACCGGCTTCTGATGCTTCCTCGCGCGATGTCCGCGGCTGAAACCCTTGTCCTTGCGCGACCGCAATGTGAGGAGCACTCATTGCCGCTCGAGTGCGTCCGGAACCCGAGGCCCGCTTCTGGACTAAGGTTTCTGTTTCCTCCGCGGAGAGATAGGCCCAGTCGCCCGGCTTCACTGCCCCTTTTGCTCCATGAATTTCAGTTACCGCCGAGGTCTCCGCTACCGAGATCACTCGCAACTCCGCGACCGCCGTTTTCTCGTCTGCCACAGGCACGCGTCCGCCCGCCTTTCTCTCCTGCACCGTGAGTGTCATGCCTTCCTCGAGGCCGGCACTCCGTCCCGCTGCGAGGTAAACCACACCCTCGGCGATATATTTCACCTTGAATCCCATCTGAATCGGTTTGCTCGCGACCCGCGTAACCGCAGGAACATTGGAGACCATAATCCCCGAGAGCGCGCCATCCCCGCTCGCTACCGCTGGGGGCGCAACTGCATGACTTCCATCGACGGCGTGATCTGCCGGCATCACCGTGAGTGCGATCGTGTTCCCCACGATGGCCAATCCATAAGGACGAGCGCTGTCCAAATCCACGACGAGTCGGGTGAGCAGCGGTGCTGTACTGGTCAGTCCCACGCGCACGCCCTTGATGCCTTCCTGATTCACAGCGATATGTTGTTGCTTCGCATGGGAGGTCGTATTCGGAAGTTCCAGCACCAATCGGTCAGGATTTGAGGCAATCACCACCCGAGGACTCACCGACCCGGTGAGCTTAACGACAATTTCGGTCTTGTCACCGTTAGGCACCACACGCACTGCTTCGATCTCGGTGGCGGAGCGCGATTCCAGGTTCCTGGCCATCCCAGGCGTGCCGAGTACTGCGACCAGAAATAGTGATAGTAGTTTTCTCATGATAAATTTCAACTTCCCGGGCGAAGCTCCTAGGGCCCCCTCCTGCTCTTGCGCTGCGCCAGCCGAACATTGGCGCTCATCCATGTATCCATCAGGCTGTGACACTCGACGCGATCAGTCGAATA
>QIAI01000619.1:0-1920 GCA_003224995.1 Acidobacteriota bacterium | reverse complement strand
GTCCTGTCACTGCGTTCCTACATTACTGAATACAAGATCAGTGTGGCAGTCCGCGCACCCCACCTTGACGTGCATTCCGCGCAGAGCGAAACCCGTTTTTTTGTGTTCAAATTCCGGGACCGCGCGGATTGGTTTCCACCCCTTGGGAGTGTGGCAGTTTTGACAGGCGATCTTCAGGCTTCCGTGCGGACTATGGCTGTTTCCATCCGCGTTGGCAGGTGGTTTATCCCGTGTAGTGAGTCCGACTTGAAGAAAAATTGCCAAGTGCACCAGCAGGAGCATTCCTTGCACAGTTGCAAATCCCCGTGTTCGTAATAGACCGCGCCTGCTGCGCCCGAGAAGTCCCCCTTTCCGGCCACGCAATAGCACATTCTGGTGCCACTTACTGCTTGTCCGCGATCACTCAACTCATCTCACCAGCTATTCCAAATTTCGAGAAGGTCTGACAAGGTTTGTGCCTTTTGGAGCCAGTAGTGCATCTCGAAGATTCTTCCCGTCACTGTTTTTCGAATTAGGTCATTCCGCTTACATCCCGGCGTGGCGTCGCATGGTCTGTAATACTTTCCAATTATTGCTGGCGCATTTTGCTGTAGTTAAAGTGGCCGACACCCGGGGTGACAAACCTTCATTGCGGGTCAGCTTGCGACCGCGTTCGAGGGACCTCTAATCCACTCATCTTCGCCGGTTTGCCCGGCTATTCAGGGGATAGCTGCATGCGAGTGTTCTCCGTTCTGCTGGTCGTAGGTCTTGTATCGAGTGCTTGGGGACAGAGTGACAATGCCGTCATCATGGGAACGATCACGGACGCTCAATCTCTCCCGATTGCGATGGCCACCGTACATTTCAAAGCTCTCAGCACCGGCGCCGTACGAGTGGTAAGTACGAATGAGAAGGGCCTGTTCTATGCGCCGGCTCTTCGTCCCGACGATTACGAGCTCACCACCGAGGCGTCTGGTTTTGCTCCCGTGACCCAAACCCTTCATCTCGAGGTCGGACAAAAGTTGGCGCTCGACGTAAGCCTCAAGGTTGGCCCGGTCAAAGAAGGAGTGCGCGTCACCGCATCTGCTGACGTGCTGCGCACCACCGATGCCAGCGTCGGAGAGGTCGTCGAACCCAAATCCATTCAGGAATTACCGCTCAACGGTCGCATGTTGATTGATCTTGTGTTGAGCGTGCCCGGAGCCCATGTGGGCTTCGGGGCGCAGACCGGCGAAACCAATCCCCTCTATTGGCGACCCGGCCAGCGTTCGGCGATCGTGATCGGCGGCAGCCGTCCCAACGCCAACTTTTTTCTGCTCGACGGCGCAACCAACACAGATCCCACGTTCAACACCCAGAATCTCAGCCCCTCGCCCGATGCCGTCATGGAATTTCAAGTCGTCACCAGCAGCTACACCGCTGACATGGGAGGCGCCGGAGGTGGGCAAATCAATATCGTTACTCGCTCAGGCACCAGCCAATTCCACGGCACCGCCTATGAGTTTCTGCGCAATGGCGCGATGGATGCCAGTCCCTTCGCTTCCATGGGCAACAATCACCTAGTTCAGAATAATTTTGGCGCGTCCTTTGGTGGACCGCTCGCCGGCAAGCGGAGCCGTACCTTCTTTTTTCTGAACTACGAAGGCTTGCGGTTATCGCAGGCCGACGCACAGATTCTCACCGTCCCCACGCCAGACGAAATCAATGGCGACTTCAGCATGAGCAAGGCCAGAATCTACGACCCGACCACGGCAGTAGCAAACCCCAACTACAATCCCGCGCTGCCGGTTGGCCCGTTGAATTACCCCTACACCCGTTCGCAGTTTCCCAACAACCAGATCCCTTCCGGCCAAATCAATCCGCAATTGCAAGCTTTCCTGCTCAAGTATCTTCCCGCGCCCAACATGACCATGATGGCCTCGGGAGTGGACTCGAATAACT
>QIAI01000107.1 GCA_003224995.1 Acidobacteriota bacterium | reverse complement strand
GGATATTGGCGCAGGTCCAACATGAACAGGTTATTTCATCACAACGGCAGAAAAAGCTGGCAGAAAATGGCTAGTAATCAAGTCATTACCTGGGATGCGGCAGTTTACAACCTCGCTTGGATGCGGCTGGCGAGGGTGCGGAAATCAGTGACGCCCTGCAATTCGTAGTCAGGCATCTCGACATGAAAATGATTCTCCAGCCGGGTCAGCAGGTCGAGCGCCTGCAAGCTGTCGATGTCGAGCGTCTTGAAGAAGTCCTCGTCCGGTTTGAGCAGGTCGCGCGACACCTTGAAGTGCTGGGCGGCAAGATTGAGAATTTCTTCCAGGGTCTGATCTTGGGTATTCATAATCTGTTCCTTGGATGAAGGGGTCCGTTGGGTCGATTCATGGCAGATAGGGTTGCAGGTCGCTGCTTTCGACAAATTTGCGCAGGCCCGCTTCCACCGCGGGCTCGGTGAACAACTGGCAGAAGAGGTCGATTTCCTGCTTCAGTTCGTGATACGGAATCGGCTTGATGAACTTCTTGGCCACGATAGACGTGCGGCGATCGAATTTACCGATTTGCGCGGCGGTGGCGCGAGCCGCTCGCAAGGCTTCCCCTTCGCCGACTATCTGGCTGACCAATCCCACGGCTTGGGCACGCGTCACATTGATGCTGCGGCCGGTGAGCAGCAGATCCCGGACCACAGCGTTGCCCAGATCGCGCTTCAGCCGCGGAATGCCGCCGAAGCCGGGGATCAGGCCAAGGCGGAGCTCCGGAAAGCAAAAGCGTGCCATCTTGTCGGCGATGATGAGGTCGCATACCAGCGCGAGTTCGAATCCTCCGCCAAAAGTGACGCCATGCACCGCGGCAATGGTGGTTAACGGCGCGGCATCGATCGCATTCAGCACGCGATGAATGCGTTCAAGAAAATCGCGTACCCCGGCCACGGCTTGCGCTTTCTCCATGGCTTGCGAGCGCTGATAGAGTTCGCGAAGATCGGCGCCGGCACAGAACCCGGCTTGCATGGTGCTGTGAACGATGAGAGCGTGGGCCTGGCGAGCCAGAGCATCGAGCGCGTCTACAAACTTCTCGAACTCCGCGAGGGCGAGAGAGCCAATCTCGTTGCAAGGTCCGCGGTGCAGCGCCAGTTCGATGACGCCGGACGAGATCTCCCAGGAGAGTGCCTGTCCGTGGAAGTGGTCCATATGGAGTCCGCTCACGCTACACCGCGACCTTGACGCGATACATCTCCTCGATCTGGTCGCGCAGCTCGCGGCCAATCAGATCGCGTTTGAGTTTTCCATTCGCGGTGAGCAAGCCATTTTCGATGGTGAATGCTTCCTTGCGAAGGTGAAACGCCCGCACTTGCTTATAGTGAGGGAATTGCGGATTCACGGCGTCAATGGCGGCTTGCGCCTTCTCACTGGTGACGTCGCCGGTAATGATCGCGGAAAGATAGCCTTTGCCGTTTCCCACCAGCACCACCTGGGCTGCGCCGGGCAGTTGCTGCAGGATCTTTTCTTCAATGGGTTCGGGCGCGATGTTATGGCCGGAGCCGAGAATAATCAGATTCTTGATGCGGCCCACGATGCGCCAGTTCCCGCTCGCGTCGACTTCGCCCTGGTCTCCGGTGTGGAACCAACCATCGCGCAGCGCCTTGGCAGTTTCCTGGGGACGGTTCCAGTAGCCGGGAAAAATGTTGGGACCCCGGACGATAATCTCTTCGCTTTCGGCGAGCTTCATTTCGATCCCCGGAACCGGGGGACCGACGCGGCCGGCTTCGTAATGACTGGGATCGTCGAGCGTGCAGATGGCTGTGGTTTCGGTGAGCCCGTAGCTCTGCAGCACGGGGATGCCGAGCATCATGAAGAAGAGCTGCGTGTCGATGGCAAGGGGCGCCGAGCCACAAATCAAGGCGCGCAGCTCGCGTCCGATCATCTTCTTGCGAATGGTGGGGAAGATGGCGGTATTCGCGAGTGACAGCCATACCCGGTCCAGCATTTGCGATTTTCCATCCTGCTGCCGGACCCAGGCCGCTTTGGCGCGACTGTAAATCGCCTGCACGAAGCCGCCGGCTTGCCACAATTGTTCGTCCACGGCGCGGCGCATGCGCTCGAGCAGGGCCGGGACATTGAGGAAATAATCGGGCGCAACCGCGCGCATGTCCTGGGCGATCTTGCTCAATTCAGTATTCAAACTGAGCAGGCTGCCTCGCAGCAAAGAGGTGAGCAACAGCATCCAGGATCCCGCGAAAACAAACGGCAGGTAATGGAACACGCGATCCTGCCGCTGGCTGCCGTGCATGAGCAGGTCAAGCCGCCCATTGATGCACTGGAGCATGTGGCCGATGTTGCCGGCGTTGAGGACCACGCCTTTGGCTTCGCCCGAAGTTCCTGAGGTGTAGATGATGGTGACGGGGTCGGTTTCGGAGAGCGCAGTGTCTCCGTTGGGAGCTGTCGTCTTGGCGAAGACTTCATCGAACAGGACTTGGGGCGGGGCTTCGGGCCATTCTTTGAGTAATGCGTCCAGCAGGGTCGAGTCGCCGCAGCAGATTAAAGCTGGCGAGCAGTCCTTCATCATGGCCGCAAGCTCAGCCGGAGCCTGGCGCGCATAAAGCGGCACTACGATAAGGCCGTCGGCCATGATGGCCAGATCCATGGCGACCCAGCGCACGCCGTTGTTGGCGTAGAGAGCGCAGCGATCGCCTTTGCGCAGGCCGTGTGCAGAAAGAAATTCTCGAGCACGTGCGATCAGGTCGAGCAGATCGCGACCGGTCACGGACAGGCTGCGCCCCTCCCGAATTTCCTGAAGCACCGCAATGTCGGCGTGCTGCGTCAGGCTGGCGAAAATGTCGTTCAGAAAACTCATTCGGAGTTCGTCTTCGGTGCGGGCCCGTTCGGCAACTTCTAGCTGGCGACGGAGGGGGCGCGAGTTTCCGCAGCCTCGAATTGCTCTACCAGTTCGCGCAGCCCCTGGTGCATGGGAGGAAGGTAATCCTCCCAACTCCACTCCCCGGTACGGGTCGGGAAGTCGGGATACCGGCGCTGTACCTCTTCCTCAAAATGCACGCCCATGCGCGCCATCAGCTTCAGATTCTTGACTACGGTTTTGCCGATGGCGGCCGCGATGGACTCGCCATCGGTGTAAAGCCGTTCCAAGGCAAAAAGCAAGCGGGCCTCAAGGTCAGGATCGTCCACATTCATCAACAGATCCTGATGTCCGCGTTCCCGCATGAGGTTACGGATTCGTTCGTCCATGGTGATACCAGCCGACGGCACGAGCCCCGGCATCGACGTGACGATGCCGTGATAGCGGGAGGAGGCCATCATGTGGCAGGCACGCAGAATACTGACTACCTGGTACATGTTGTAGTCGTCGGAGCTCAACACCGGCAGGCCGCCCAGCTTCTCGGAGATTTTGCGCGCCGGGCGCGCGTCCAGCCGCTCGGTGGCAACCAGCACCACGAAAACGTTGCGCCGCTGACGGAAGGCATTCACGGCATACGCAATGCCGCTGAGATACTGCTCATAAGCACGATCAGCTTCGGGACCGGAGTTGTGGAAGTAGACGGAGCGATAGTGGCTGTCCTTGTAAGCTCCAGTAACGGTGCGGGCCGCCAGCTTGCCTACCGACGCCTTCACCGGCCACTCGAAGGGATTGATCGGACAGACGACGAGGACTGGGGTTTTCCCGTCCCACCCGACTTCGCGCAGCACGCCTTGTCCATATTCGGGAGGCATGGGCTCGAACGTCCACGCGGTGTCGGTCCCCAATTCCGTAGGCACACCCAATTCGCGCAAGATGCCGCGGGATTCCTCATTGCGGGTGATGATGAGCGATTCCCTGCAGTAGCGTGCGCACATCTTCGCTACCAGTGCATCCATATGTCCAGCTTCCGCACCGTAGCCTACAGAGAGCTTGTTCTGCGCGGCCGCGATGCCCAGCGAGCCGATCATCATGGTGGTCAGCGCGTTGGCAAACTTGCTCTTGAACATGGAGCCTTCGCAAGCTACCACTCCATGGTGCCGGGGAACTTCGCTGGCAAGAAAAGGGGGGAAGATCTGCGGCAGCAGGACTTGTCGCGTGTCGTGAAAGTAACCTTCGGAGCGCTCGAAACTCTGCGTCATGACGCTGAAGTCGACCTGGTCGTTTCCGAGAATGTGGCGCAACTGTCGCAGCATCTCTTCAACGCGTACATCGGAGCCCATGTTGCGGGTTCCGTTGTAACCGGCAAATAGCAGCTTGAGTTTTTCGCCGGGCTGCCACCCGTTGCCGCCGCCCATCATCCAGCCGAAGCGCTTGGCTTCGATGATGCTGCTGACCCAGGACTCCAGAACAAAGTCCATCATGCGGCGGACCCTCCGGCGCTGGCGGCGGGCCACGGCTTGTAGTTGTAAGCGAAATTATTCTCGGTGCTGAACTTCAGCAGACCGTAGCCGTACGTGGAAAATGGCACCGGCTTGCGACCTAGCTCCGAGGTGACCCGCGTGTTATCGAAGACCGTATTCCAAACCAGGTAGGGCATGAACACTT
The DNA here is from genome assembly GCA_003224995.1 of Acidobacteriota bacterium. Classification (GTDB taxonomy): domain Bacteria; phylum Acidobacteriota; class Terriglobia; order Terriglobales; family Acidobacteriaceae; genus Gp1-AA133. The sequence goes on along the minus strand of QIAI01000107.1, from coordinate 2,450 downwards.
TCATCAAGGAAGCGCCGTAAGACAGTGACGTCTTGCGACCTGCAAGCCCGTTGACCACCCCGGAGAAGGGTTTTTCAAGAAATGGCAGGAAGATCGGCCCGCGTTTTTGCTGGGCTGCCGCGAGGGCCGCGGTCACTTCGCGGAAGGTCTGCGATTCTCTTCCGGAAGAAAGATGATAGGTGTCGTACCTGGGATCAGTTTCCTGATGAAGTGTGGCGATGGCGTCGGCGACGAAATCCACGTTCACGATGTCAATTTTATCGGTGGAACGAAATGGCAGAGCTTTCAGTCCAGCAAGGAAGACAAAAGCTTTCACCATGTCGAATTGCGTGGTCTCGGGATGACGACTGTCGCCCAGCACGATGCTGGGACGGAAAATGGTGATCTGGACGTCGGGCAGCAATTCACGAATCATGTGCTCGCCGAACTTCTTGGTGCGCGCGTAGGGATCGTAGTCGGAGCGTTCCCAATCAATGGCGCGGTCTTCGGTAACGATTTCATTGCTGCGCTTACCGGCGACAGCGACTGTGCTGACGTCACTGAAACGGCGCAATCCGTGATAGTAATGCGAGCGCCGCGCCAGCTGAACCACTTCCAGCGTGCCGCGCAGATTCACGTTCAGGCAACTCTTCTCAGACTTGCGGTTCAGCGACGCCGCACAGTGGATTACGGAGTCAGTGGTATGGATCAAGCGATCGTAGTCATCCCGATTCAGACCAAATTGCGAAGTCGTGAGATCGCCGGGGAAGATGCGGATGCGGGTCTGCAGGTGCTCGTAGAAGCGAGGAAAGTCGAGGTGCAACTGCATCGCATTCCACAGGCGACGGGCAGCTTCCTGCGCGTCCTTGCCGCGTATGAGGAGGTTCAAGCTGGCACCGTGGCTTTCCAGCAGATTGGCCGCCACGTGCGCGCCAATGTAGCCTGTCGATCCGGTCAGGAATATCGCCACGTTGCCCCGTTGGTAGCTGTTTTCATAGTTTCGCCGTCGGGTGGTTCTTCGTCTTTCATTGCAAAGGTGCGCGGCGGACGCACTTCGAGCGGTCGACCCTCAATCAGCGGGTACGTCCACCGTCGCAGCGCCGGAATGTGAATGTCGATCCAGTACTCCCACCAATCGAGTGAGAGGGTGTCATAGCTGAATTGCGCCTGTTCTTCGGGTATTAACGCGAAGGACAGCTTCTGGATATTGTCGGCGACGAAGTCATGTTCATTGTGAAGGATGAAGGGCTCGAATAACTGAATGAGCTTGCCGACTTTTTCCAGATTACGCTCGGCTCGCGCCAGCGGCGTCTTTCGGAGCGGTAGCGGAGCCATGATGCGCTGAATGGATTTAACGATCGCCATCTGCGCCGGCGCTGACATGCGGTTGTAGCGCGTCTTGGAAACTGGAATCGCATCCATGCGCAAGCGGAGCCACGATTCGAGACCTTCCTGGGCGCGATAATGTTTGCGATGGGCCAGCGAGGTGAGTTCAATCGAGCGGCCCATGTCACAGGGATTAGTGACCGATGTCGCCAGTTGATACACCGCGTCGTGACGGCGTTCGATGACTGCCGCCCCAATCAGGGTCATGCCCTGGCAGACGGAATCTACGGGAATGATATCGAGACGCTTGCGTTCGTTCGAAGGGAGCTGGCGAAAATTTGTGCCGAGCAGATAGGAGAGCGAAGCCGAGGTATTGATTCCCTCGTTCCATCCGCTGAAGGGCTTGGATACGGATGTCTCTACGATAGCCGGGCGAACTACGGCCACCGGCAATCCGGCGCCGCGCCGGGCAATCAGTGATTCGGCCAGACTCTTGGTCAGGGTGTAGGTGTTGGGCCAGCCGAGTTCCAGAGCGCGCTTACTTCCGGCTTCGGTGAGATAGTTGCGCAACCAGCGAATACGGCCCTTGCGGACCTGATTTTCCAGGGCAGCTCCCTGCAGATCCTTGGCCGCATGCTCCTTGGCCAGGGCTTCGCGTTCCAGTTCGGCGGTGATCTCGCTACTTTCGGCTTTGGCTTCGGCTTGGGTTACGAACTGGTGAAGCGAATGCCACTCCCGCTCGGCATCGAAATGGGCAATGCCGGCCGGGGTATAGTTGGGACGAATTTTTTCGCTGACCCGACCATCCCGGGCTCCCGCCACGTAGCAGGTGGAGAGGTGGACCAATCCACAATGATCGGACTCTCGGACGAACTCGAGCACGTTGAGGGCGGCGTCGACGTTCGTAGTCAGCGCGTCCCGCAAATCCGGATTGAAGTCGGTCAGGCCGGAACTGTTGATGATGAGATCCAGCTGTGGCCGCAAGCGGGCGGCTAGCTCAGGCGACAATCCCAGGTCGGGCCGAGTGAGGTCGCCCTCGACGACCTCGATCTTGTCGCGAAAAAAGCGCGGCAAGCCGGACCCATAGCGCTCGTACAAGGGATCGAAGACGGGCGACTCATCCACCATCTTTTCGAAACGCCTGA
>QIAI01000618.1:2029-3709 GCA_003224995.1 Acidobacteriota bacterium | reverse complement strand
ACGGTTTAGCATTCTTTTGGCGCGTCCACCGTCACGGTCCATGGCCAAGAAGCCGAAATCCAAAGCAGTGCGATCCTCGTCGAATCACAAACGGCCTCCCCGGTCTGCCAAGCGTAAGCCAAGTTCCGAGCGCACCTACACGATTCTCGACTATCGCCTCGAACAACCTAGCTTCGAATTGCGGCAGGTGCGCGAAGGGGACTCGTTACGCTACGAGGTTCGTGGCGATCTCAGCGCTCCCGTTCCTCCCATCCGCGATTCGAAGTATCTGAGCAAGCCGCAATGCCTCGAGATTTACCGCTGGATGTTGCTCAACCGCAAAATGGAAACCGCGCTTGAGAATCTTTATAAACAAGGCAAAGTGGTTGGCGGAGTTTACTTCGGCCTCGGCCAGGAAGGATGTTCGTGCGCTTCCGCGTACGCTCTGAAAAGGGACGAATGGCTCGGCCCCATGATTCGTAACCAGGGTTCGCTACTGGTTCGCGGCTTCTCGCCTCGCGACATCATGATGCAGTACATGGCCAAGGCGGGCTCGCCTACCCAGGGCCGGGATGCATCCTCTCACTTCGGAGACATACAGGACCGCAACGTGGTTGCCCCCATCTCGACTCTCGGGGATTTGATTCCAGTCCTCGCTGGCGTTGCATTGGGCGCTCGCATGCAAGGCAGGAATATCGCGGTAATGACCTACATCGGCGATGGCGGCCAGTCGACGGGAGTGACCTACGAAGGGCTGAATTTCGCCGCGGTGCAGAACCTCGGCCTCGTACTCTTCGTGGAAAACAATCTCTGGGGTTATTCGACGCCGGCCGATATGCAGTTTCGCGTGGCAGATCTCGCGGAGCGCGCGATCGCCTACGGCATCCCCGGAGTCATCGTGGACGGAACGGATCCGTGCCAGGTCTATGATGCTGCCCACGAGGCCTGCGAGCGCGCTCGCCGGGGCGAAGGACCAACGCTGATCGAGGCGAAAATGATGCGCATGAAAGGTCATGCCATCCACGATGCGGCCGAGTACGTGCCCAAGCCGCTATTCGAGTATTGGAAAAAGCGCGATCCGATTGCCCGTTTTGAAAATTACCTCGTTCATGAAAAGAAGTGGCTGACTCGAACCGAAAACGAGAAGCTGATCGCCGAAGTCGATGCGCAACTCGAAGCCGATCGTGACTACGCGGTGGCATCGCCCATGCCTAAACCTGAAACTGCAGAAGGACGCCCCTACTGCGATCCTGCGTGTCATCAAATCAAGCCGAAATATGGCATACCTAAAATAAAACCCGGAAAAGCACCCGCTACATCGCGAAGCGAAGCAGCCGTCCATCTGAAGTAGCAACCGGAGGAAGGAATGAAGGAATAAAACGAGAATTGGAGACCCCGAGCCAAAGGCTAAGAGCTAAAGCCTAAGAGCTAACACCCACGCACATGCCCACCCTCACTTATCTCGAAGCGATCCGCCAGGGAATCTGGGAAGAAATGGAACGCGATCCCACTGTGTTCTGCATCGGTGAGGACATTGGCATCTACGGTGGCGCCTTTAAAGTGACGGATGGGTTCATCGATCGCTTTGGCCCCGAGCGCGTCATCGATACGCCCATCGCAGAATCTGCGATCGTAGGAGCCGCTTTTGGCGCGGCGCTCACCGGCATGCGTCCCATCGCCGAATTTCAGTTCATGGACTTC
>QIAI01000618.1:0-2003 GCA_003224995.1 Acidobacteriota bacterium | reverse complement strand
ACGCGGACCGAGCGGCGGCAATGTTCACGGCGGCCCTTTCCAGTCGCAAAATCCCGAGATGTATTTCGTGCATACGCCTGGGCTGAAGGTCATCTGCCCCGCTACTGCCTATGACGCCAAGGGCCTCATCAAAGCCGCAATCCGCGACAACAATCCGGTCATCTTCTTCGAGCATAAATATCTTTATCGTCGAATTAAAGAAGATATACCCGCCGACGACTACATCGTCCCGCTCGGCAAGGCCCGGCTGGCGCGCGAAGGCAGCCATCTCAGCATCATTACCTACGCCGCCATGGTCCACGTTGCGCTCGAGGCCGCTGACCTCCTGGCCAAGGAAGGACTTGAGCTGGAGGTTCTGGATTTACGCACCGTCTCGCCCCTGGATCGCGAAGCCATCGCCCAGACCGTCCGACGCACCAGCAAAGTGATCGTGCTTCATGAAGATGTGCGCACCGGAGGCCTGGCCGGTGAGATCAGCGCCATCATTAATGAGGAGGCGTTCGATTCTCTGGATGGGCCGATCGTGCGCCTGACCTCGCTCGATACTCCGGTACCTTTTTCCCCTCCGCAGGAAGAATATTTCCTGCCCCAGGTGAGTGACGTCATCCGAGAAGCGCGCAAGCTCCTGGCCTACTAGCCCGCGAAGTTCCGTTCTGGTCTTGAACCCACGAAGGGAAACCTGGGCTGCAGGGCGGATGCGCGTCCGCTCCGACTCGTTTATGATAAAAAATCACTACGGCGTTGATTTGGATCTGCTTTCACTCTCTTGCCGTTCGCGGATCGCGGGCCCCCACTTACGACCACGGCCTGAAACGAAATCGGGAGGCTTCATGCGTAATTTTATTCTGGGTGTAGTGGTAACTTTGGCAGTCTTGATCCTGGGTGGCTTGGGCGCCGCCCTGCTGGGCTTTCTCCCCACAAACGCGAATGCCACCCCGCCGCGCTTCGAGGCACATATCGCGATGAGTGCGGTTGACGCCTCCGCTGACAAGCGTGCTTCCAAGGCCAACAGTCCCGTGCTTCCTTCCGCCGAAAACCTCATCGACGGGATGAAGATCTACACCATGAACTGTGCCGGCTGCCACGGAGGTCTCGACCGGAAGCCATCGCCTCAGGCCGGATCCTTTTATCCGCCGGTGCCGCAGTTCGTCATGCATCCCTCGGACGATCCCGACTGGCACAACAACTACATCATTCGCAACGGGATCCGCTATACCGGCATGCCCGCCTGGGACAAGGTGCTCAGCGAGCAGGACATCTGGAAGGTCACCCTTTTCCTCTCCCACATGGAGAAACTTCCCCCGCCGGCGCAGGAATTCTGGAAGACCACGGTCGGTGTAGCCCCGCCGGCCGGCGGAGAGGAACACGACGAGCACGAAGGCCACGAGCACCACTGAAATCCATCGCTTGACCGGCTAGGCCAGTAGAGCGACGGCCGTCCTCGCCCCTCGACCTCACGCCTCTTAAGCATGCCGGCGCGAAACGCCTCTATATATAATAGGGATTTGTGCCTGGCCCGAAATTCATTCCCGAGGGCCGCGGAAGGACATTATGCCAACTGACGTCATCATGCCCCAGATGGGCGAATCCATCTTCGAGGGAACCATCACCAAATGGCTGAAGAAGCCTGGGGACAAAGTCCAGCGCGACGAGCCGCTTTTTGAGATCTCCACCGACAAGGTCGACGCCGAAATTCCTGCGCCCGCCTCCGGCGTTCTGAAGGAGATCGTGGTTGGCGAGGGCAACACCGTCCAGGTGAATACGATCGTCGGCACCATCTCTGCCGATGGGGAATCTTCCGCCCCGGCGAAATCAACCGCGCAATCCGCAGCTCCGTCGGCAGCGCCCGCACAGCAAAAGAAAGAAGCCGCTCCCGCCCCGCCCCCGATGCCCGCTCCCTCGCCCGCTCCGGCGCAAGAAGAAGCTCATGACGAAGACGTTCGTTCCTCACCTTTGGTTCGCAAAATTGCCCGCGAGCATAACGTCGATCTCGCGCAAGTCTC
>QIAI01000617.1 GCA_003224995.1 Acidobacteriota bacterium | reverse complement strand
CGTTCTTGCTGCTTGCCAGCTGCTTGAGTTCCTCGTTCGCTTTCGAATGGTCGTCCACCATGCGCTGGCCGAACTTCTTGACTTCCTCGCTGGACGCCTTCTCCGTCGCGAGCTTGCCTAATTCCACTTCCGCCAGACCGCCTTCCGCTGCCTCGCGCATAAATTTCTTGTCGGCGGCAGGCACATTCCCTGACATCTCGCCTTTGCCGGAATTCATTGTGGTATTCGCGGCATCATGCTGTGGCATTGAAGCCGTGCCATTGTTGCCTTGCGACTGAGCCAGCGTTAGCGTCGGGATACATATCAGACCGGTCGCTAAAAGGCTCAGACAATACTTTCTCGATTTCATAGAATTCTCCTTGCCTCAATGGATATCTCAATTGCGCTACGGGGAGCCATCAACCAAACCATTGAATTCAGTCGAGTGCGTTATCTAGTGGATACACCGTATCCATCCGTCAAGCAGTGGAGCCTGCCCCATGTCCTGTAAGTTCGCCATCGCGCTGCACCATTCACCCATTCTCCTCGCGTTCACTTGTACCAAGTTCCGCATGCAACCTGCCCGCTTTGCGGCCCCATCTCATCCCGACTACTACGTCGAAGGAGCTACAAATGGTTCAGAACGGAAACGCGTTTGCTGTCGTCACCGGCGCATCCAGTGGAATTGGTAGGGAACTGGCAGTCGTATTTGCCGAAAACGGATTCGACCTTCTTGTGAATGCCGAAGACGATATTGATCGTGTAGTGCCCGACCTGCAAAATTTCGCGGTCTCTGTGCAAAGCGTCCGCGCCGACCTTTCCACCCGAGAGGGAGTGGAAACTTTGTGGAGGGCAATCGAAGCGACGGGCCGTCCTGTCGACGCAATCGCCATCAACGCAGGCGTCGGTGTCGGCGGAGATTTCACGCGGGAAACCGATCTGGAAGCCGAGCTGAAAATGATTCAACTGAATGTGACCTCGACCACTCACCTTGCCAAGCTGGCCTTGCGGCAAATGATCAAGCGCGGCGCCGGTCGCGTCCTGATTACGTCGTCTATCGCCGGAACAATGCCTACTCCGCTCGAGGCTGTTTACGGCGCCACCAAAGCCTACGATCTCTCTCTGGCGCAATCCCTGCGCGCCGAACTCAAAGACACGGGAATCACTGTGACTGCCCTGCAACCCGGGCCCACGGACACCAACTTCTTCCATCGCGCCGGTTTGGACGACACGAAAGTCGGTTCCGAAGGCAAATATTCCAACGATCCACGGGAGGTCGCCAAGCAAGGCTATCAGGCGCTCATGGATGGCAAGGACCACATCTATGCGTCATCCATGAAGACCAAAGTGCAAGGCGAACTCGGCAAGTTCATGCCGGAATCTGTGAAGGCCGAGCAACACCGCAAGCAAGCTGAGCCTTTGTCGAAAAAACAATCTTAGCCGCGAGATTGCCATCCACATGTCCCGCTTTTGAGAGCGTCGCACCTGGTGCCGGTTCGTGAGAACACGTTTGTTGTGAAGGTGATCTCACGTATCGGCCCTTTGGTTCCTGTTTCCGCGACTGAAAATTTAACGAGCCGACAGTCTTCTAAGCTGCGGAAGACTCTTGCCGTGCGAGCGCGTCCTTTAGTTGTCGCGCATTCTGCACCGCGAAAGCTTCTTGGTCGTTATTGAAGTACACAAACACCCGCTTCACCTTCTCTCGCCACTCCTTAATGCGTTCGATCCAGGGACGAAGTTGTGCTGCGTTATATTTCCCCGCATAGGCCTTGTCCGGGCCATGAAAGCGGACGTAAGCCACTCTCCCGGTAATGACTGGTGGTGTCTTTGCTTCGGGCCAATCATGTATGCATAAATTGAGATTTCTTTCGGAGAGCACTCGCAGAACTGCCTCACCATGCCAGGAGGGATCGCGGAACTCGAAAACGAAGTCAGGGCCATCCGTAGGAAGCCACTCCGCAAATCGCGCCAGCCGCTCCACGTTGGCTTGCCACCGCGGCGGCAGTTGAAACAGGATGGGACCCAGTTTCGGACCGAGCAAACTCACTCGATCCAGCAGCATCTTCACGGACTCTTCCGCATCCAGCAACTTCTTGCGATGCGTGAGGTAACGGCTTGCTTTCACCGCAAACAGGAAATGTTCCGGAGCCGAGTCGCGCCACTGTTTCACTGCAATTCCACCGTATCGAAGTGACGCGCGTACAGACCCAGCCATTCCCGAGTCGCGCTCTTGGTAGGATAGAACGCCGTTCGCCAATGCTTATAGTGCCATCCCGACGTACCCACATACACCGGAGCCGCATAGCCTCTGCGCTTAGCCGGAATTTCCGTTTGCCCGACAGCCATGAGAGCCTCTCGATTCCGTCGCAACTCGCCTCCTGAATGCATGGCCATCTTCAGTGCCATCTCCCAACTCCCGGCTGCCTGCCAATCGCGTGCTGCTAATCGCCGGTGTTCGACCGCTTCTTCTCCGGAGCTGCATCGGAGCCCTGGTGATAATCGAAGTACGCGATGTCTTCCTGCGACCGGTGCGGAAACAGCATCATCACGCGGGCGTTGGCTTTCATTGCGAAGTGCGTAGCCAGCCACACGTCTCCGCTTACCGCGACCTTTTCCAATTCAAAT
>QIAI01000106.1 GCA_003224995.1 Acidobacteriota bacterium | reverse complement strand
GACCATCATTGGCGCCGACAAGCGCAAGCTGGTTCCGATTGGCGGAATGGCGCATGCTGGCGATCGCGGAATATCGAAGGTCGAGGTGCAGGTGGACAATGGTCCGTGGGAGCAGGCTTTGATACGGACGCCTCTGTCCGAGCTGACCTGGGTGATGTGGCGCTACGATTGGCCGTTTCGGCCAGGCAAGCATACATTCACCGTGCGCTGTTATGACGGAAACGGAACGCTGCAAATCGCGGCTCCCAGCCCGCCCGAGCCAGACGGGGCGACGGGGCTGTCTAGTCGGTCTGTAATGTTGTAGGAAAGAGAGCACCACTTGGCCGGACACTACACGAATTCCCGTCGGAACTTAATATTCGCGATAGTGGATCTTCCGAAAAAACGAGGAGATGCAGATGGCTCGAACAATAGCCAATGGGATCGTTAATGAACCAAGCAGTCATTCAGTAGACGAGACTGTCGAAAGGCTCAAAGCGATACTGCAAGCCTCGGGTGCAGTGCTATTTGGATTGATTGATCACAGCGGAGAGGCGGAAAAAATGGGGCTAGAGATGAAACCGACAAAATTGCTCATTCTTGGCAACCCTAAAGCAGGAACGCCTTTAATGTTAGCCTCGCCCAGCACGGCCATTGACCTTCCACTCAAGATGCTGTTCTGGGAAGATGCCACAAAGAAAGTCCGGATTTCCTACAACAGTCCAGAATATTTGCAGGAGCAGCACGTTTTTCCAGAAGAACTGCTGCCAAATACATCTGTACTTCGCAAATTGGCATCCGGAGTAGCCCAATAAAATGCATTATTTCTTTCGATAAAGATAAGCGCCTTTAGGAGATTAAACATGTCGATCAACTTGGATGATGAACAGAATATTCCGCCTGATGAAGAAGCTTGCCGCGAAGAGGTCGCCAGCCAGGAGGAAGTATATCTAGAGACAACGGAAGAAGAACTACGCGCGCATTTGATCTCCGAACCAGCCGGGGCTGAACACTGGCGGATGAATCGCGAGAAGCTGGAAAGTGATTGGGAGCGGGAGATTTCCGATGACGAGTGCAAATAATGTTCATCGCAAGGCCGCTGCCCCCAATCCTCTATACTCTCCCGGCGGGGAGAAGCCGAGCGGATCGAATTTCATCCGCGAACATCATCGTTCGCGACCTGGAGTCGAACAAATTTAGCGGCCGCGTACAAACGCGCTTTCCGCCCGAGCCCAACGGCTACCTGCACATTGGCCACGCCAAGGCCATCTACCTGGATTTCGGGCTCGCCGATGAGTTCCTGGGGCACACCAATCTGCGCTTCGATGACACCAATCCTAGGAAGGAAGAGACTGAGTACGTCAACTCCATCGAGGACAGTGTTAGGTGGCTGGGCTACCACTGGGATGGCCTGTACTACGCTTCTGACTACTTCGATCAGCTCTACGAGTGGGCCATTCAGCTCATCAAGGCGGGAACAGCGTATGTGGGCGAGGCTAAGAAGTGCATTCCGGATCGACTCGTCATGGATCGAGAATGGCAAACACCTTCGGCTTTTCTTCACTAGCCACGCTTTCAGAGATAATCCGGTGGCCGAAGAACATGAAACTATACTTTGGTATAAGGCTAGAAGGTACGAATCTTCGAACCGAAATCTCAGTCGACAACCTCCTGCGATCTAAAGCACCCCGCCTCTGCTAGGCAATGCCTCAGCCGTAGCGCAAACGATGTCCGGATATCACTGAGGGACGCGGAAATTCCGGCGAGGTACACCCTCAGCATCTAGTCGGCAAATCAAAGAGGTCAGGCAACCCGTTGCGAAGCGACTTCGCTTGGCAAGGTGAACTGAATGCTTGCGCCTGCACCGGGCTTGGGAGACGGCCATATGCGTCCACCGTGGTCTTGGATGATTGATCGACAGATCGACAGTCCCATGCCCATCCCGTTGGACTTGGTGGTATAAAACGGGTCGAATAGACGGTCACCACATTCAGCGTTCAGCCCTGGGCCCGAATCCTGCACGACGACGAGCACCTCGCCAGATGCATCTTTTCCGGTGCTGACTAGCAACCGCCGCGAATCCTTGCCAACTCCGCTCATTGCTTCGACAGCGTTGATGACCAAGTTTAGAATCACCTGCTGCAACTGCACCCGATCGCCTTGAACAAGCGGCAAACCCTCGGCGAGTTGCGTCTGCACAGAAACGCCGTTCTTCATCACCTCGCCGCGGGTCAGGGCGATGACTTCAAGAATTACATCATTGATGTCCAGCGCATTCTTTACAGGCGGGGACTTTTTGGCCAGGGCGCGGATCCGGCCGATAACGTCGCTGGCTCGATTTCCGTCCTTGATCGCACGACCGAGCGCCTCTCTCGCCTCCTCTAGATCTGGTGGTTGGGCGCCCAGCCAGCGCACGGCCGTCTGGGCATTGGTGACTACCGCCCCGAGCGGCTGCATGACTTCATGTGAAATCGAGGCCGCCATCTGTCCCATGGTGGTGACCCGTTGGATATGGGCAAGATCCGCCCGCGTCTGACGCAGCACCTCCTCGGCGCGTTTGCGCTTGGACACGAAGGCGAAGAGGGCGACCAGATCCGCGAGCGTGAAACCGGCGATCGCCAGCGCCAGGGTGGTCCCATCAAGGCCCCCGTGCGCACCCTCCATCGTGGCGTGAGCGGTGAAGACCGCGGCCCGCATCCCGGTGTAGTGCATGCCGGAAATAGCGATGCCCAGGACGATGGCGGCAGCGAGCTTCTGCCCAGGGTCCGTGGTTCGGAACGCCACCGCGCCGATCGCGATGATCACGGAGAGTGCGAACCACAGGGGGTCATAGCTCAATTCGACGGGCCCCCGCATGGCCGCCATGCCGGTGTAGTGCATGCCGAAAATGGCAATGCCCATGAAGACGCCGCTGAGGACGAGGCCGGGGCGCGATACGCCCGGGCGACTGATCACGTAGAAGCTGCCGCTCGCGGCCGAGATCGCCAGCACGAGGGAAAGGACGGTCAAGCCGACATCGTAGGACATGGGCATCGGTAGCACGAAGGCGAGCATGGCGACGAAGTGCATCGACCATATGCCGCCTCCCATGATGAGCGCGGCCGCCGCCAGCCAGATGCGGTGCGTGCGTCCTTGGGCCGGCGGCACGCGTCCGCCGAGATCCAAGGCCGTGTAAGACGCGAAGCTAGCGACCAGAATGGACAGGGCAACGAGGTACGGATTGTATGTTCCGTGCACCACTGTTAATGTAGAAGGAATCTATTGGATCTTGGTATGATCTCGAGTACCAAAAGATGGAATTCGTGTAATGCTTTCGTTTATGTCAGCAGTCCGAGGGCTATCGATGATCTCGAGAAGCCCACCCGAAACATGCACCAGTGCTCACGGGACACTCCAAAGGGATCGCAAGCGGCCTGAACATTCGACCCTCGATGCCTGCACTGCAGACGACGCGAAGATTGGTGTTGCAGACCCGGCCTGATTGTTGCGACTTTTTCCTGAAAGCCGCGAATACCCCGCTTGATCTCAGATAAGGGAGACCAGATGCTGGTCATGAAGTATCCGGCCCGCCGGCGCACCGATCTACGGTGGCGAATCGCCTTCGAGAACTCAGCAATCGGCGTAACGATGGCTGACTTCACCGGGCGCTTCTTCGCCGCGAACAGCGCCTTCCTCAACATCTTGGGTTATACAGAGTCGGAGCTTTATCAGCTTACCGTCATGGACATTACATACGAGGAAGACCGTGAACTTAACCTGGGCTTGATCCAAGAACTGATGGAGGGTAAGCGGCAACACTTCGAACTCGAGAAGCGCTACTGCCGCAAAGGTGGCGGTTTAGTGTGGGTGCGCACCAACGTGGCTCTCGTTCCAGGGATGGGAGGTACGGCGTCGTTTTGGTTTGCGATCGTCGAAGATATCACGCCACGCAAGGAAGCAGAGGAAGCGTTGCAGGTAGCGCAAGCGGAGCTTGCGCGTATGTCCAGGCTGACAACCATGGGCGAGCTGGCGGCGTCCATAGCCCATGAGGTCAATCAACCGCTGACTGCTATCACCAACAACAGCAGCGCCTGCCTGAGGCTGCTTGCCGATCATGCCCTCAGCCCTGATCGGTTGCGTCGAGTTCTCGAAGAAATTGTTGCGGATAGCACTCGCGCGGGAAGGGTTATAGCTCGTACCCGCAGCTTCCTGAAGAAAGGGCCAACCGAAAAGAATAAATTGGATGTGAATGAGCTCATTCTGGAGGTGCTGGCATTAGCCGACCGTGAGCTTTCTCGGAATCAAGTCTTGCTGAAGTGCGAACTGACGAAGACTCTGCCGAAGGTGCTGGGTGATCGCGTCCAACTGCAGCAGGTCTTGCTGAATTTGATCATCAATGGCATCGAAGCCATGACTACGGTTACAACTCGACCTCGGATACTCTGTGTGCAATCGCGGATCAGTGAACTTGGGAACGTAATGGTTGCGGTATGCGACTCGGGTACCGGATTGGGTCAAGATGCGGATCGCTTGTTCGATCCGTTTTTTACCACAAAAGCGAACGGCATGGGAATGGGTTTGTCCATCAGCCGCTCACTGATCGAAGGTCACGGTGGGCGGCTGTGGGCCACACCTCATTCCCCCCACGGCGCAGTGTTTTACTTTACGCTGCCAGCGGAGTCTCGGAGGGATTCGTGAACGGTCCCGTCGTATTTGTCATTGATGATGACCCATCGGTAAGCGCTTCGCTCAGGTTTCTCATCAGCACTGTAGGTTTGGAGGTTGAAACTTTTGACTCGGCTGAAAACTTTTTGCGCAGAAAACCGCCAGAGACGGCCAGTTGCCTGGTGCTGGACGTCAGGCTACGTGGGTTGAGCGGATTCGATCTTCAGCGACAGCTCGCAGCACGGAATTTCCCTATCCCCATAATCTTCATCACCGGCCACGGCGACATTCCCATGAGTGTTCATGCTATGAAGGCCGGAGCAGTGGAATTCCTTGCTAAACCCTTCCGCGACCAGGATCTACTGGATGCCATTCACATCGCACTGGAGCGAGATCGTACCTGGCGCGAGGAGGAGAGAACGGTAAAAGAACTGGAAGAGCGCTTCCAGTCACTGACCCGTCGCGAGCAGGAAGTGATCACCATGGTCGTCTCGGGCATGCTCAATAAGCAGATTGCTGGTCGACTCGGAACAGCGGAAAATACCGTGAAAGTTCATCGCAGCCGGGCAATGAAGAAGATGCACGCGCAATCTGTTGCCGATCTCGTAAGAATGGCCGACAAGCTCAAAGCCCGCCTGCAAAAAGCTTCGTAAACGAAGGCATACTAACGTTCTCCTGTCCCGCGATGCCTAGGGGCAGAACCGCTCGGCCTCCCCAAGTCTTCACGGACGAACGCGGATGATCGTCTTCCCTTTGGCCCGTTCGGTCGGGTTGAAGGGGGCAACGGGATCGTCGAGCACCAGCCGTAAGTCTTTGCTCTGCTGGTTTCAGTGCCGCCCTTTATATTCGACAAAGAGTTCAGGAAACTGCCGCTTTAGCGATTCGATCTCCGGCGATCGCAGACCTGGATGTACGGATTTCCCAGGTTGTGCAGCGCATAGTCCTGGTGGTTGTCCTCGGCACGTAGAAACCCTTCAACAGCATTACTTCAGTGACGATCCGCGCTGGAAAGACCTTCGCAGTGTCGAGCTGCGCGATATAGGCATTCGCAATTCGCTTTTGATCATCATTGACGTAAAAGATGGCGGATCGGTACGAGGTACCACGTCTGAGCCCTGGCGGTTGAGTTGCGTTGGATCGTGGGCGACGGAAAAGAAGATGCGCAGCAACTGGCCGTAAGTGATTTTGGATGGATCGCAAACCACTTCGACGGACTCAGCATGTCCAGTCGTTTCTGGAGGTCAGCGGGCCGGGCCCACACACCGGTCGCTGATTTCAAGCGCATAAGATACTATGTTGCTCGCAGTGGAGTTGCCCATTGATTCGAAGATCGGCGACATTGCGATTCTTGCAACAGAGCTGAACATGGCGCTTCCGGATATCCCCAAGGTGTTCATCATAGATGATGATGCTGGGGTTCGTGCAGCGATACAGGGACTGCTGAAATCGGAAGGTTTGCAATCCGAGGGCTTTGAGAGTGCGGAAGAGTTTCTGAGAACCAAGCGGCCTGATGGGCCCAGTTGCCTGATCCTCGATGTGAGCCTTCCTGGAATTAATGGCCTAGAGTTTCAGCAGCAATTAAAAGATGCAGGTCTTCAGGTTCCGATTATCTTCATTACGGGGCATGGTGACATCCCGATGTCAGTGAAGGCGATGAAATCGGGTGCACTCGAGTTTCTGACAAAACCCTTCCGCGATGACACGCTCCTCGAAGCCATACGACAGGCTCTTGCGAAAGATTCCGCTCGTCGTCAAGAACAGGCCGAGCGCTCCGCTCTGCAACAACGATATACAACTCTGACTCGCCGAGAGCGCGAAGTCATGAGGATGGTCGTATCCGGCATGCTCAACAAGCAGACCGCGTACGAACTTGGGACCAGCGAGATTACGATAAAAGTTCACCGCGCTCAAGTGATGCACAAGATGAGGGCGGGTTCACTCGCAGAGCTGGTTAGAATGGCGGAGAAGCTGCAGCTCTTTTCAGATCATTCGAACTAATCCGAGATCCCTAAAATCGACTTCTCTCCGATAGCTTAAATGCAGAACTCGCTTCCTATACAAAAGCATAATTGCGCTCAGAGTCGCACTGGACTAGCGTGTGAGGAAATGGTGAGTCAGGAAAGCACGAACGTGGTTGCGATAGTCGACGACGATGAATCCATCCGTAGCGCTCTCCAGGGTCTGATGAAAGTGGCCGGATACCGTACCATGGCGTTTGCATCGGCGGAAGACTTCTTGACCTCTGGAGAAAAACAGCACATTGGCTGCTTGATCGCTGATATCCGCCTTCCGGGAATGTCAGGGCTGGACCTCCAATCACAGTTAAATACCGATCATCATAAGATTCCCATCATCTTCATCACTGCACACGGCGATGAGAGGATGCGGATGCAAGCCCTGAGGGCCGGTGCAGTCGACTTTCTGGCCAAACCGTTCGATGATACAGCCTTGCTCGAGCAAGTCCGAGCTGCATTTGATGAATAAAACCTAGGAGCCATTTTGCGAGGTTATCCAGTGGAAGGGGCCAACAAAATTTCGGGCAACGAAGCGCCGAAGATTGAGCGGCGATTCGAACAGATCATAGGACACAGTCCTGCGCTTGAATCGGCATTAGCCAACGTCGAACGAGTGGCATCGACCGATTCTACGGTCCTCATTCTTGGAGAAACGGGCACGGGTAAGGAACTGATTGCTCGTGCAGTCCACAACATCAGTGCCCGTTGTGGACGGCCTTTTGTAAAACTAAATTGCGCGGCAATCCCTTTTGATTTACTGGAAAGCGAATTGTTTGGACACGAGAAAGGCGCTTTTACCGGAGCCGTCGCGCAAAAGATAGGCCGATTCGACCTAGCGAATCACGGAACATTGTTTCTGGATGAAATCGGCGACATCCCTTTGGCTCTTCAGCCCAAACTGTTGCGAGTCCTTCAAGAACAGGAATTTGAGCGACTCGGGAGTGGCCGGACACACCGGGTCAACGTTCGGTTGATTGCTGCAACGCAAAATGACCTAGCAGAGATGGTCCAAAAAAGAGACTTTCGCGGCGACCTCTACTCTCGACTGAACGTCTTCCCTGTCGTTCTACCACCTTTGCGGGATCGGGGCGAAGATATCGCACAATTGGTACGACACTATGTAGAGATATTCTCCAAACGCATGAAGAAGGAAATAAATCATATACCGGAAGAGACGTTGCAGGCCTTCATGTGCTACTGGTGGCCGGGAAATGTGCCCGAATTGCAAAACTTAATCGAGCGCGCCGTTGTTTTGTCGAGCAATGGAGTGCTTCCGAATACTCTACCTGAAATAGAAGATTCTTCAACCCTTCCCTCGGTCCCAAAGTGCACGTTCAACGATTCTCAAAGGAACTCATTCAAGAGGTGATTGCCTTGCTGCGGTCTGAGGCGTCCAAACGGCGGGAACGGTAATCACGTTATAAGGTCGCCCAAACTAAGTTCTGCATCATTTTCTTATAGTGATGCGTGACAGTGCAATAACATCCGACGACATGGATCCCTTGTCGCCGCTTTGACAGAATCCTAGATTCGCTTTCTTTTTCCGCCAACGCTGTTTTGCATCAGCAGCTTAAGCTTCGCGCGAGCCCTTGCAGTCTGAACTTTTACGGTACCGTTTGGTACCCCGAGAATCTTAGCTGTGTCCCGAATACTCAACCCATGCACAGCGCGCAGTTGAAAGGTCCTGCGCAACGTCGGCGAAATCAGGATCGCAGATCGCAGCGCTCGATCTGCAAGCTCGTTCCA
The DNA here is from genome assembly GCA_003224995.1 of Acidobacteriota bacterium. Classification (GTDB taxonomy): domain Bacteria; phylum Acidobacteriota; class Terriglobia; order Terriglobales; family Acidobacteriaceae; genus Gp1-AA133. The sequence continues at coordinate 2,097 of QIAI01000106.1, read as the reverse complement.
TTGAGACACCTCTTCTGGGCTGGGCCGATGGTCGCGAAGCGTTTCGGGGACCTGCTCGCTGTCGTGATCCTGAGATTGATCGCTTAAGGCTACATGCACCTTTTGTAGACGCCGACGCAACTTCATCCGCGCCGAATTAGTCACAATTGTCGTCACCCAGGTGGACATTCGAGCTTGTCTCTTGAACTGGTCCAAATGCTTATAAGCAGACAAAAAGGCGTCCTGAACTGCGTCCTCGGCGTCCGCCACGTTTTCAAGCTGCCGCATGGCTATCCGATACAAGGATTGCCAGCGGTCGACGAAAATGTCGGTTAATTCTTCGACTCCACTTTGATGATGCTGTGCTAACGCCTCCGGTGCACCATCGAGATCTGCAACAGTCGTTCCCATCGATAAGCTCCTTCGATCAGTCAAATGAAGTGCACGCCAAGTTCCACTCCTGCACCGCGCCGTGCATTGGCCGCTTGTAGCGGTTCGCGAATCTTGCCAAAAGACGATCGAATGCTCAGTCTGCCCTGAGGCCGCTCGAATCGCCCTTTGCCGAGATTACAAGATCAGTGCGGTTCCTTTAAGTTCCATTCGGCATGTCAACATAACAACAGCGAGACCTCTCCACGACGCGTGCTCGGCCTCAGATTTGCTTATGCCGCCGAATGGGACTGAATTCGACAGGAATCTCGGCGAGACTATCGCCTTGCGACGGAGTTGGTCCGTGAAGTGCAGAGGACTAACAACATGAATGCAACACAACAACTTCATGGTCTCGGACAGAGCCTCTGGCTCGACAACATTACGCGAGACCTTCTGACCAGCGGGACACTTAGACGCTACATCGATCAGTTCTCGGTGACCGGGCTCACCTCCAATCCCACAATCTTCGACAATGACATCAAGAATAGTTTGACTTATGACACCTCTATCCGGGAGAAGGCTTTCGGCGGGAAAAAGGCTGAGGCGATTTTCCTCGACTTGGCGCTCGAGGACATCACGCAGGCTGCGGACTTGTTTCGGCCAACATTCGATCGCACAGATGGAGTAGACGGCTGGGTGTCGATGGAGGTCTCGCCTTTGCTGGCGCATAACACCTCAACTACCGTGACAGCAACGAAGGAGTTGTTTCTACGCGCAGCTCGACCGAACGTGTTTATTAAAATCCCGGGAACCAAGGAAGGCGTTCCCGCCATTGAGGAAGCGATTTTCGCTGGGATTCCGGTAAATGTAACTCTTCTATTTTCACAGCAGCACTATCTCGCATCCGCTGAAGCCTACCTGCGAGGCATCGAGCGGCGCATTGATGCGGGCATGAATCCAAATGTTCCTTCGGTCGCCTCGGTTTTCATCAGTCGATGGGATGCAGCCGTCATGGACAACGTGCCCGACATTCTCCGTAACCGGTTGGGCATCGCGATTGCGCAGCGTATCTACCATGCCTACAACTCCCTGCTCAACAATGAGCGCTCGCGGCGCATTTACAATTTCGGGGCTCGGCCGCAGCGTCTGCTGTGGGCCAGCACCGGCACCAAAGACCCTACTGCATCTGACATCCTGTACGTCAAAGCTCTGGCAGTTCCCTTCACGGTAAATACCATGCCCGAAAAAACTCTGAAGGCTTTTGCTGATCATGGACAAATCGACACTCGTCTCACCACCGTTAGTGGCCCTGCCGACGTTACACTCAGGCAGTTCGCCGAGTGTGGCATCGATATCGATGCTCTGGCCGCCCAACTTCAGGAAGATGGCGCCAAATCGTTTGTTAAGTCCTGGGAGAATCTGATTGATGTTATTTCCTGGAAAGTCGGCGAATTAGAGAAGGCAGGCTAGTGAAGTGCTCAACACCTTTACTCTACAATTCGTGGTTCACGAACCAGTCACCGGCGGGCACCGCGGCTGAAGTTGCGTTCTAGATATGAGTTTTCAGCTCATTGAGAACTACGGCGTGATCGGCAATATGCGATCGATCGCGCTTGTAGGCATGAATGGATCGATTGACTTTCTCCGTTATCTAGAATTCGGTTCGCCCAACGATCTTTGCTGCACTGATCGAGAAGCATCAGGGTGGCCGCTTTCAAATCGAACCCTGCCTCACGAATGTCCGAA
>QIAI01000616.1 GCA_003224995.1 Acidobacteriota bacterium | reverse complement strand
CAGGATGACAGTCTTTGGGGCATCATGACGAAGGAGTAGATTTCCGGGTGCTTCGAGCGTTCCACTCCTAACGCAACTCCTCCATGCACTGCTCCAGCACTTCCCGGCTCGGACGGGTGACCGATTCCGGCAAGGTTGCCAACGATTGCTCCGTCATATTTAACAGCTCGAGGAAAGTGGGCGCCTGCGGATTCACGTACAGCACTCCGGTCAGCACCTCCTGCTTCTCATGGGCCTCGAGCAGTCGCTGAATTGCGCCGATGCGATGGGTCGCATCGTATTCCACTTCCAGCTTTCGGAGACGCAACTTCGATCCATCGTGCATGGTGACCTCGACGGTTGTGCCGGCATCGTACTCGACATCAATTTCCTCGAAATGCGGCACAAAATTGATGTCCTGCAGGGGCTCCTCGTGATCCTTCATGTACTTGTACGACTTGGTTGAGCCATCGTGATCGTTGAAGGTCACGCAGGGCGAGATCACATCGAGCATCACGGTGCCACGATGGGCAATGGCCGCCTTCAGCATGCTGTGCAGTTGCCGCTTGTCGCCCGAGAACGAACGCCCCACAAACGTAGCGCCTAATTCGATGGCCAGTGCGCAGGTGTCGATGGCAGGAAGGTCGTTGACCACGCCGGTTTTCAGCTTCGAGCCGAGATCGGCGGTCGCCGAGAACTGGCCCTTCGTCAGCCCATACACGCCGTTGTCTTCAATGATGTAAATCATGGGCAGATTCCGCCGCATCAGATGGACGAACTGCCCGATGCCGATGGAGGCCGAGTCGCCATCGCCGCTCACGCCCAGCGTGATCAGGTTGCGATTGGCCAGCATGGCGCCGGTTGCCACAGAGGGCATGCGCCCATGCACCGAATTGAAGCTGTGCGAGCGGCTCATGAAATACGCCGGGCTCTTCGACGAGCAGCCGATGCCGCTCAGCTTGGCCACGCGCTCGGGCTGAACCCCCATTTCATACATCGCATCCACGATGCGTTCCGAAATGGCGTTGTGCCCGCAGCCGGCGCACAGGGTGGTCCTCCCGCCCTTATAGTCGATTATCTGCAGTCCGATCCGGTTCACCTTCGGTGCCGGTGTGCTGGGAGTGGTCGCCATCCTACTTGCCCTCCATCGTCATAATTTCGTCCGTGACCGAGCGCGCATCCAAGGGTAACCCGTGAATATGAGCCACGCTGCGCAACCGGGTGGCGAGCTCGGGCCGAATATCCAACTTCAACAAGCTCAGCATTTGCGCGTCGCGATTTTGCTCCACGATGTACACGCGCTCGTGCTTTTCGATGAAGTCATGCACTTCGCGCGTAAAAGGATAAGCGCGCAGACGCAAATAATCAGTCTCGAAGTTGTATTCCCTCTGCAACTGGTCGCGGCTTTCCACGATTGCCCAATGCGAGGTGCCATAGGCGATGATTCCGACTTTCGTTTTTCCGGTGGTAATCACCTCAGGCCGGGGAACGAAGGAACGCGCCGTTTCGAACTTGCGATTGATGCGCTCCATATTGCGTTCGAAATCGTCAGGACGCTCGCTGTACTGGGACTTCTCATTGTGGCCGCTGCCACGCACGAAATACGCGGCTGCCGGATGATCGGTGCCCGGCAGCGTGCGGTAGCCGATGCCATCGCCGTCCACATCCTTGTAACGGGCAAAACCACCCAGCCGCTCGAGATCTTCCTTGCTGAGCACTTTGCCGCGATGGATCGGCGCTTCCGGGTACTTAAAAGGATCCGACATCCAGTTGTTCACTCGGGTGCCATGTCGAAGCATTCGGAAACCGAATTCGGAATCAGCAGAATGTTCTTGGTATCCCCGTGGCTGAGAAACGCGGTGGAGAGAATGTCGCCCTGCGAGGTGCGCGTCGGCAGGCCGGTCGACGGCCCCACCCTCTGGATATCCCAGATCACTCCGGGAACCTCGGTGTAGTACGCGAGTCCGGCAAACTCCGCCATAAGTGAAATTCCCGGACCGGCGGTCGCGGTCATGGAACGCGCCCCGGCCCAACCCGCGCCAATGACCATTCCGATGGCCGCCAACTCGTCTTCGGCCTGCACAATCGCGAAGGTTGCCTTTCCATCCGGGCCGATGCGGTACTCCTTCATGTAGTCGATCAGAGTCTCGACCAGCGACGACGACGGCGTGATCGGATACCAGGTGACCACCGTCACTCCGGCAAACATGCAACCCAGGGCCGCGGCGGAATTGCCGTCAATGATGATCTTGCCCGCAGTCTTGTCCATGCGAGCGATGCGGAACGGGTCTTGTTTCGTCAGATTGGCAACGGCGTAATCGTAGCCCGCCTTCGCCGCCGCCATGTTGAGATTGGCAGCTTTTACCTTCTTCGCGAACTGCTTACGCAGGGCTTTCTCGACCTCAACCATGTCGATGTCGAGCAGTTGGGCGACAACCCCCACGTAGATCATGTTCTTGACCAGCTTGCGCAGCTTGGCTTCCGGACACACTGCGGCCACCAGTTTGTCGTACGGAACGGCGTAGAAGACGAGATCATTGCGCAGGCTCTTCAGGTTCAGCGGCTCGTCGTAGAGCACGGCCGCACCCGGCGCCAGCGACAGCGCATCTTCCTGGGCGGTCTCCGCATTCATCGCAATCAGGAAATCGATTTCCTTCTTACGCGCAATGTAGCCGTCTTTGTTGGCGCGAATCGTGTACCAGGTGGGCAAGCCCGCAATGTTGGAGGGAAAAAGATTCTTGCCCGAGACCGGCACGCCCATTTGGAAAATGCTGCGCAGCAGTACGGTGTTGGAACTCTGCGAACCGGACCCGTTGACCGTCCCGACCTGGATACTCATGTCATTGACGATCGGCTTGCGCTCGAGGCGGCCTGGGGCATCCTGAAGCGTTACATCGGTAGTAGCCATCCCTGTCCTTCCTTTGGCGTAGCCCGAATGCTGACGTACAAGTGGGGGGAAAACCCTTTATTATACGGCAACGCAGGCGAGGCGCACAGCCGAGAAACTCGCGGGAAGAGGCGCGCATCCGGCTTGCAACTAGGCTTCCACCCGGTAGAACTGCGCCATGTTACGAAATTTATTATATCGTGATGCGAGTAATTCCGGGATGGGAGTTTCCTTCAGTTCCTGGTAGTGAGTCTGTAGGGTCTGAGCCAGCAACGCCGCTGCCGCCTCGTGATCGGCATGGGCGCCGCCTTCGGGCTCGGGCACGACGCCATCAATACAACCCAGTTCGCTGAGATCGGCGGCAGTGATCTTCATAGCCTCCGCCGCCAGAGCCTTTTNACACGGCATTCTCCATCATCAACACGCGATCGGCGACGGCGATGGCCAGCGCTCCGCCGCTGCCTCCGACTCCAATCACGGTGGCAATAATGGGCACTTTCAGGCGCGCCATCTCGCGTAGGTTAACCGCGATGGCTTCACCTTGCCCGCGCTCTTCCGCTCCCAAACCCGGATGCGCTCCGTCGGTATCGACAAAGGTGAATATGGGGCGCCCGAATTTTTCCGCAAAATGCATCACCCGCAGCGCCTTGCGATAGCCCTCAGGATGCGGCATGCCAAAATTCCGGTAGACGCGCTGTTTGGCATCGCGGGCTTTCTGCTGGCCGATGACAACCACTTCCTCGCCGTGGAATCTAGCCATGCCCGCCACAATGGCGGGATCATCGGCAAACCCTCGGTCGCCGTGAATTTCAGTCCAGTCAGTAAAAATGCGGTCGATGTAATCCAGGGTGTAGGGCCGTTGGGGATGCCGGGCTAACTCCGTTTTCTCCCAGGCACCGTAGCTGGCATGAATCTGGCGACGCAGCGCGTCGACGCGCTCGTGCAACTGCTCGACCTGACGACGGGTCTCGTCGTTCTGCCCG
>QIAI01000615.1 GCA_003224995.1 Acidobacteriota bacterium | reverse complement strand
AATTTCATCGGCGGGAGATTGTGCTTGGCAAAGTGCCCGCGCATTGGTTGGGTGAGCCGCTTCTCTTTCACGAACTCTACCAATCCGATCTGCGCCGACTCATAGCCGTCGCGCGTCACCGTCTTGTGCTGCGTAATCACGCAGGGGCCGGCCTGGAGCACAGTCGCGGGGCGAACTTCCCCCTTCGAGTCGAACAACTGCGTCATGCCGACCTTTTTTCCCAGAATTCCCGCTACCTTTGCCATTTCCTTCTCCATTCCCAGCTAGGCATTCGCTATTGGCTGGGGAGCTTCGGGCTGACGCCCTCGCTCTTTTGTGTCGTCCCTGCGGGACTCTATCTTTCTTTCGCTTCACCCGGAGCTTACGCCCTGGGCTAATCTCTGTCGCCCTTCGGGCTTGATTAGCCTTTGGCTTTTAGCTCTCGCTTTTGCCTTTTAGCTTCGCGCTCGAGGCTTGCACCGGCTCACAGCAGCTAGGCGCCAGGAGCTATTTATGTTCTTTCCCGAAGGCCTTGATCTCAACATCTACGCCCGCCGGCAGATCGAGCTTCATCAATGCATCCACCGTCTGCTGCGTGGGCTCAAGAATGTCGAGCAGGCGCTTGTGCGTCCGGATCTCGAAAGCCTCGCGTGACTTTTTGTCCACGTGGGGCGAACGCAGCACGCAGTATTTATTCTTCATCGTGGGCAATGGAATCGGACCCGCGATCTGTGCGCCGGTGCGCTTCGCGGTTTCGACGATCTCACCCGTGGACTGATCCAGGATGCGGTAGTCGTAGGCTTTCAGCCGGATGCGAATTCTCTCTTTTCCAATCACGTTTCACTCTCTCGCCCCTCCCGGCTTATCCAGAAGGAAAGAACTTGCGGCAAGGTGCAGGCCGCTGAATTTGTTGAGCTGCTAGCTGCCTAGCGAGCTGTTGTCGATGGAGCGTCGGGCGTCCCCGCCCGACGGACGGGCGAGACGCCCGTCCCTCCACCGTCTACTGCACAATCTCCGCAATCGTGCCCGCGCCCACGGTGTGGCCGCCTTCACGAATCGCGAACCGCAAACCTTTCTCCATCGCCACCGGCGTGATCAACTCAATCACCAGGCTCACGTTGTCGCCCGGCATCACCATCTCCGTGCCCGCCGGGAGTTCTGCAACCCCGGTCACGTCCGTCGTACGCAGATAGAACTGCGGACGATATCCCTTGAAGAACGGCGTGTGTCTTCCACCCTCTTCTTTCGTCAGGATGTAGACCTCGGCCTTGAACTTGGTGTGCGGCGTGATCGAACCACCCTTGGCCAGCACCATGCCGCGCTCCACATCATCCTTGCCAATGCCGCGCAACAACAGGCCAGCATTATCGCCCGCCATGCCTTCGTCCAACTGCTTCTTGAACATCTCGACGCCGGTCACTACCGTCTTGCGGGTGTCGCGGAAGCCGACGATTTCTACTTCCTCGCCCACCTTCACCTTGCCGCGCTCGATGCGGCCGGTCACCACCGTGCCGCGGCCCGAGATCGAGAAGATGTCTTCAATCGGCATCAGGAACGGCTTGTCCAGTTCGCGCGCCGGCTGCGGCACACTCTTGTCCACCGCTTCCATCAGCGCGTCGATCTGCTTTTCCCATTTCTCTTCGCCGTTCAATGCCCCGAGCGCGGAGAGTCTTCGAGTTCCACCAGGTCGAGCAGTTCGGGATCATCCACCGCATCGCACTTGTTCAGCGCCACCACGATGTAGGGCACGCCCACCTGGCGAGCCAACAGCACGTGCTCGCGGGTCTGCGGCATCGGACCATCGGGCGCCGCCACCACTAAGATCGCGCCATCCATCTGCGCCGCGCCCGTGATCATGTTCTTGATGTAGTCGGCGTGCCCGGGGCAGTCGACGTGCGCGTAGTGCCGGTTCGCGGTCTCGTACTCCACGTGCGCTGTCGCAATCGTGATGCCGCGCGCCTTCTCTTCCGGCGCATTGTCGATCGAATCAAACGAGCGGAACACAATCTTCGGGTTGTGCTTCTGCAGCACCTTGGTGATGGCCGCCGTCAACGTCGTCTTGCCATGATCAATGTGACCAATCGTGCCTACGTTGCAGTGCGGCTTATTCCGTTCAAATTTTTCCTTCGCCATATTCCAGCCTCTAGCTCCTAGCTCTTAGCTTCTAGCTCAAAACCAAATCTTCGTCGCTTCCGTCGTCGAGTCTCTCGTGGTAGGCACCGAGAAACTGCTCCCTCTCAACTACCTTCTCGGACTGAAGCCATTCTTCAAAACGCTCGAACTCCGCATGAAACGCGCCGCGGAAACGCTCGAAATTTCTATGCCACGCCCAAAGGTCTCTAATCCGATATTGCCGAGACTCCGGGACCTCGCAGCAAATCTCTGTTCCCAGGTAGCCGATCGCTTGGTTCAACAACCGCACCCAAACTCCACCGGCACCGAAAACGTATTCAAAATCCGCTTGCCGTCCGTCACCGGCCCAAAATCTACGGTCAACGACAAACCGCGTACCTTGCAGTCACTTCGCGGTGCCCTGCACCTTGGCGATGATTTCCTCCGCGACAGACCGTGGAGCCTCCTCATAACGGGCGAAGTGCATCGAGTACTCGGCTCGGCCCTGGGTCGATGAACGCATGTGGGTCGCATAGCCGAACATCTCCGACAACGGCACGATCGCCTTGATCACCTGCGAACCTGCGCGGTGCTCCATGCCTTCGATCCGCCCACGGCGCGCGCTCAGGTCGCCCATGATCACGCCGGCGTAATCTTCCGGCGTCACCACTTCGACCGCCATCACCGGCTCGAGCAAAACTGGAGATGCTCTGCGAGCGGCTTCTTTGAACGCCATCGAGCCCGCGATCTTGAATGCCATTTCGTTCGAGTCCACGTCGTGATAGCTGCCGTCGTAAAGCGTCGCTTTCACATCCACCATCGGATAGCCGGCGAGAATACCGCCTTCGAGCGCTTCCCGAATGCCCTGATCGATCGGCTTGATGAATTCCTTGGGCACCGACCCGCCCGTAACATCGTTGACGAACTCGTAGCCCAAGCCGGGCGGCTGCGGGTCCAGATAGATCTTGGCGTGCCCGTACTGACCCTTACCACCGGTCTGCCGGATGTACTTGCCCTCGGCCTCGGCATGCTTGCGAATCGTTTCGCGATACGCCACCTGCGGCTTGCCGACGTTGGCCTCGACCTTGTACTCGCGCATCATGCGGTCGACGATGATTTCCAAATGCAGTTCGCCCATGCCGCTAATGATGGTCTGAGCGCTGTCCGGATCGGTGTGAACCTTGAAGGTCGGATCTTCCTGCGCCAGACGGCCTAGGGCCATGCCCATCTTTTCCTGATCGGCCTTGGTCTTAGGTTCGACCGCAACCGAGATGACCGGCACAGCGAACGTGATCGATTCGAGCGTAATGGGATGCCGCTCGTCGCAAATCGTGTCGCCCGTCGAAACGTTCTTCAAACCAACCACCGCGCAGATATCGCCTGCGAGAATTTCCTGGATGTCCTCGCGCTTGTTGGCGTGCATTTTGAGCAGGCGCCCAATGCGCTCGGTCTTTCGCGTGCGAGGGTTCAGAACCGATTCGCCCGATTTCAGCTGT
>QIAI01000614.1:2176-2681 GCA_003224995.1 Acidobacteriota bacterium | reverse complement strand
CCACTGGGATCTGACCCTTGTAGATCTTGAAATAGATGATCTCGTGCGGTTCCGTTTCCCGTCCAGTAAGTTCCTTGTCCACTTCACGCCTGAACTCTTCTTTGGGCATCGACCGTGCTTTGTGCAGCCAGGTTGCACAATCGAAGTCTTGACGATCTCTCCGCGCCACTTTCGCCAGCTCTAGTCCCTTTGTCCAGCCTACTTCTTTCAGCTCCTCCCTCGCCTGTGGCGGCAAGTGTTCGTGGATCGACATTAGGTAGTATGCCTTTCTCCTCGATTCCGGGAACCGCCGTTCCAGGAATTCATCAAACGACTTCAAGTTCTCCAACCTCCAGTATTGTCCCGCCCGTACCTCGCATAGGTACCTGCCCAGCTCCACGAACCGGGTATCCCGCTCCGTCTCACAACGCCGTTCCCAAGCCAGGATCTCGTCGATCTTCGTCAGCACGATCTGGGCCCGCTTCTTGTTGAGCTTCGGCAGCATGGGCGGATAGTTAGTACTTAA
>QIAI01000614.1:0-2167 GCA_003224995.1 Acidobacteriota bacterium | reverse complement strand
AAGCACAGGCCGACATAAGGGCAGCTGGTGCAGGGGTTCTGGGGGAAACGTACGCCGCTGTGTGGCAGGAACTGCGCTGCTTCGATCTGACGAACGGTGGCTTCGATTAATTGGCCGAACTCTGCGCGCTGTTGATCGCTAATCGTGGTGCGGAAATACTGGAGCTCAACCATCCGCTTGCGGACAAACACGATCTGGGCGACTTCCGAAATCCCGCTGATCCAGGAGTAGCAGATGAGTTGAGGGTCGAGCATGAGCAGCCCGTCTGGTTCTTCAGGATAACGACTGGAGGTGGTTTTCCACTCCAACAGGCGGCGAACGCCGTCGAGATAAGGCGCTTGGAATCTGTCGTCGTCCGATACAAAGGTTTCATGCCTAACTTCGAACTTGATTCTGATTCGGAATCTGAGTTTGTAAACCCCGCGCCAGAGGGTCAGGCGTGAGACTTGGCAAGCGGCTGGAAAAGATTGAAACTTCGCTGACGCCGAAGCAAGCGGTGTTGTTAGATCTAAAACAGACGCTGGAGCTCGGTTTTGTTGGATTTGCGAAGAAAGCATTGGAGGCCCCAAGGCATCAGGGAACACGCGCCCGAATTTCGCAGATGGTGGGTAATGCATTACGTGAAAGTCTGGATGCGCAAGGAATGAGCCCGGAAGTGATCGCGCAAGGTGTGCGAAAAGCCGAGAAAGAGGCAGACTTCCTACTGGTCCTGTTACGGGATTTGCACAAGGATGTTGCCTTTATCTGCGAACTGAATGCTCCATACACCGTGCTGCTATATGAAAAGTTCGGGCGTATGCGTGAACAAAATATCCGGAACAGTGCCGACGAGCGAAGCCTTTGGGCAATGTGGCGAACGCTCCTCTCAACGAAATTGGGTGACGTGTGGCGGCTGGAAGAAACTGTTACGCAGATCAGTAAGAGGTACTATGACGGTCATTCTCTTCTGTTTTCTGAAGATGAGAGTACTCTTCGACTACAGATCTCTTGGTTGGAAGACTTAGCCGGATACTACAACACTTTGCAGCGAAGAAATCAAGCCTGTCTCGCAATTGACCTTGAAGCGCTGTGGTCTTCCGTCCGGAGGCAGGCATTTAGGGAAGTCGGAAAACGTGTGGCACAGGCTCAAGCTACAACACTCGAAGACTTCGGCGAATTCGCGGCGGCTTCGAAAGTCATGGAGCCTTTCGAACTTGGCTTGCTTGAAAAGCTTCGAGCCGAAGGTGAATCAGAAAAGCGGACTACCTAGCATTTGGGGAGGGAGGTATTACCAAATTGCGAAGATAACCCACTAAAGTTCGTCCGCTCCCGTTGTGCAAACCAAGAGTGCGTCCTCGCACCTGGGAGTGGACTCCGCGCGTGAAGTCTATGGAATCCGGCGAGCTCATTCGCTTTACGTATCGTGTCCTGGACCCCAGCAAAGCGGATGCACTCAATGATAAGAAAGCGGAGCCATCGCTCATCGCTCCGCAGGCTGGTGTTCGACTCGAGATTCCTCAATTGGAGAAGGTGGGGAAGTTGCGGCAGAGCGCCCCGCCTGAGGCCGGAAAGTCCTACTGGATGGCCTTTTCGAACAAGGGCCGGATCGTGAAACCGGGAGACCACGTCAACATAGTGATCGGAAGGTTTCGAGCTGACGGCCTGGTGGTTGAATAGCGGACGCATCTCTCGCAGTACTCTGCTCGTTTCCACAACTGTCTACCCACGATTCCAGGGCCGCAACCAGTCGTTGAGAATCTCGTGTGAACGAGATCTATTCCCGCAAGACTTGGAATGTTCGACACGCAACAAATAAGAATAATGCAGGTCCATTTCTCTCTAAATAGCGCATCTTTTTGCGGTAACCATTACCAAATTACCTCGTTTTGAGTCAGTCTAAGTTGCTCTCTAACAGCAACATACATTTCGGATCAGCTTGGTACCGCACCTGCCATGTAGAGAGCTGACGGTTTCTTCCCCCGCGACCCAATGTCGGCAAAACCGAACAGAACGGGTCAAAACCGGTTGTCACGCCGAGCTTGAACCTTAGGAGAATCGCAAAATGAAGTTGCGCCTGGCACTTGTGGGGATATTCCTAGCGCTGTGCATTGCACCAGCGTTCGCCGATTCGCTTGATTTCAAGAACGTGGGCTCAATCTCAGCTTCAGGAAGCAATAGCGGAATCAAT
>QIAI01000613.1 GCA_003224995.1 Acidobacteriota bacterium | reverse complement strand
AGTCCCGAGCCCACAGTGACCTGCGGGATGTAGTTGGCGCGCAGCTCGCGATAGCCCTGAGACGCGCGCTGTTCATCCGCGGCGGCGATGTCGGTGACGGCGGCGTGCGTAAGCGCCAACTCCACCACCCGCTTCAAAGGTATCTGCTCCGCATGGGCGCACAACCCAATCGAAAGCCAATACCCGACAAGCAGGTACAGACCAACACTCTTGCGTTTGATCATTGCGTCACCTTATAAACCGGGAAGTCAGGAAAGGCGAAGAAGGAAAGTTGGAACATGTCGGCTAAGCATAGCCAAATCTGCTTGGGTCACGGAACCAAAAATATCGTCAGCGGACGAAACTCGTGAACGCAGGCGCATCCTGGTACAAAAAGCAGCCACATTCTCTACACAGTCGAATTCTCTACACAATCGGAGCGACGGGCGTCCCCGCCCGTCGTTTTGCCAACCAGCGCTAGTGTGATGTCCCAGAAATAAATAGCATAAGGAAAATCCTGAGTGAAGAGAACCGGTCGTTGAAAACACAAGGTCCCTCCACTCCGCTTCGCTCCGGTCGGGATGACAGACTCATGCCGCGAATTTGCGGGACAGGACACTAGCGGTTCATGCGATTGAGGGCTTCCCGCGCGCGGCCAAACTCTTTCGCGAGCATCAGCGCGGTCTGATATTCCTTCACGGCGCCTTCTTTGTCGCCCTGTTTTTCGAGAATCGTGCCTAGCAGGTAATGCGCCTTGAAGGGAGGCGCCTGTTCCACCGTGGCCGAGGCCAGGTAACGCCGTACCAATTCCATCGCGAACGGCAGATCACGATTCGCGCGCAGCAGGGTGGAAGCCGCGTCCACCAGAACTTCCGGTTGATCCAAAGGCGCCGCGGCAGCCTTCTTCAGAGCGTCCTGCATCTCATCGAGGCGACTGTTCTTCCGATAAAAAAGCGCCAGGTTGAGCCAGGCATTGGCTCCGCCATGACTGGTATCAATGGCCGCGCGATACTCTTTCTCGGCCGCGCTGAGGTCCTTATTTTTTTCGGCAAGCCGGCCCTGGATCCAGTGCGCCTTCGCGGGATTCAGTTTCGCTACCTGATCGGCCTGGCCTCTTGCCTTGTCCTGCCCGCCGCCCACGATGCCCGGCGCCTCCAGGTAAAACTCCGCCAGATCGACGTGGGCCGGAACACTCCCGGGATCCAATTGCACGGCGCGTTCAAACTCGGTGCGAACTTTCTTGGCCAGTCCGGCTGCAGTCAGGAAGCTGGAGGAATCGGCTTTCTCCCCATAGCTTCGTCCAAGCCACAGATGGTACTCGCTACTGTTCGGCTGCAAGGAGACGGCCCGCTCGCAGGCTGAAATGGCGCGATCCCAATTCGCGACCGCGAAATAAGCGCGACACAAAAGATTGTGGGAAGCCGCATCGTTGGGCTGAGTATTGAGCTTGCCATTGATGGTGAGAATCGCGTCGTCCACCCGGCCGGCCGCCAGCAACTCTGAAGGTGAATCCGCGGCTGCCGCGATCGCCGACCACCTTTACCGGAATGCCGTCGCGCAAGGACTTGTTTGGAGCCGTAGTATTCAGCGCGACCAGGCTTTTGTCGGTGAGGCCTGCGCTCACTTCGACCTTGGTTAGATTAGATGCCGCGACGGTAACAGCGCGTCGTCGCAACTTATTATTTTCGATTTCATAGACGTAGGGCTTGCTGTCATCCAGCCGCAGCGCCTCGCGCGGCATCATCAGCACGTTGTCGTGCTGGGCAAGCACCACGGTGATGTTCACGTTGATATTGGGAAGCAGTCTGAAATCGTGATTGTCCAGAATGCTTACCATCTCGCCCACATTGCGCGTGCCCCGAAGTTTCACGGTGGAGGGAAGGGTCGTGACCGTGCCCGTCCAGGTGCGGCCCGGCAACGCATCCCATGTGACCTCGGTCTTTTGTCCCAAAATCAAGCGCCCGATATCGGGTTCATCGACGTAGGCTCGGGCGAGCACCTTGGAAAGATCGGCGACTTGCAGCAGCAGATCCCCGGCTTGCACATAGCTGCCTTGCTTCACCGGAAGCACGTAGACGATCCCGTCGAAAGGGGCAACAATGTTGGATCTTTGCAGAACGTCTTCCGCCGCCTGGTACGCGGCCTGCGCATCCGATCTCTGCGCCGCCACATGCTCCACTTCCGGCTTGGAGTAACGTTCCTTCTGCTTCTGCGCCAGGAGGTCGTAATCGGCCTGAGCCTTCTGCAAAGCATTCTCAGCTTCTTTGAGCTCTCCGGCGGAAGCGGCGCCCTTCTCCTGCAGGCGTTTGAAAGCGTCGAGATTGCGCTGTGCCGTATCGCGCTCCGTGCGAGCCTTCACGATTTGCGACTGCAGCGTCAGCACTTCTTCCTGAGACCCGCCATGCTCGATGGCTTGCACGTCGGACTGCGCGCCTTTCAGCTGGGCCTGGGCATGGGCGGCCTGGCTGCGCGCCTCGGCATCATCCAGTTGCAGCAGCGGCTGACCTTTTTTGACGTGGTCGCCTTCCTTGACGAACAAGCGCCTGACCGTCGTGTTCACGGGCGAATGGGCTTCGAAATTCTGTGCCGGCTCGATTTTGCCATTGGTGGAGATCACGCTCCGAATGGAGCCGCGCTCGAGCGTGGCCGCGCGTACCGGAATAACCTCCTCGCGCATGGAGGCGAATGATGCCAGCAGGATGACCGCCAAGGCTGCACCTAACGTGATGACCAGCCAGCGATGGCGGCCAGCGAAGCCGGATTTATCCTTAGCGCTCAATGCCATGAAGAGGGTTTGCCAGCAACAATTTACCACCCGGGGGCGATCTCCGGGTTAGCAATCAATTTCCACGTATGGGCCAGTTAGATGCAGGATGGCTGCGCACCCGTTACAATATCGTGCATGCCCAAGCCCCCACGTTACACGGCAGAACACGCCGCCGCCGGGCTCGATACCAAGTTTCCCGAGATCGAGACCTGGGCCAACCAGTTTCCCGGATACGAGATCGTCATCGAGGATCCGGAGTTCACCTCGGTCTGTCCCAAGACGGGGCTGCCGGATTTCGGCACCATCACGATCCGCTACATGCCCGGCAAATTGTGCCTCGAATTGAAATCGCTGAAGGAGTACCTGCAAAGCTACCGCAACCTGGGAATCTTTCAGGAAAACATCGTGAACCAGGTGCTCGAAGACGTGGTCAAGTGGGCAAAGCCGGTGTGGGCGGAAGTGAAGGGAGACTTTCGGCCGCGGGGTGGAATTTCGACGGTGGTGATTGCACGGTGGCCAAGAGGGAAGACGCGAAGCTAATTTTCAAAAAATGTTTCACCACAGAGTCACAGAGAAATTTGGTAATTGAGTAATTTCGTCATTGGGTAATTGATCAGAATGCAAGGGTAGCCGCGAGGCCTACAAGATCGGATGCATTACTCGTCGGGATCGATAGGTTCTCCGACGATGTTGTAGTAGACCGCTTTTTCTTTCTTCGGCTTTGTTGCTTGGGCCGTCGCAGGTGGAGGTTGAGGCGCCGGTGGCACCGTTCTTATCGGCGTCGGGGCTGCGGCCGTGGGATTCACGGCGGCGGTTGGGACGGGGGCGGAAGCGGCAACCACCGGTGTGGCTGGCGGCTCAACGGGTGTAACGCGGACGGGCGGTGTTTCGATCGACCCTGCGCGTGCTCGATAACTTCGAACTCGCCCAGATTTCTGCGACCAGGAGTTCACGACAAGAGCTACGATCCCCGCGAAGCAAAGCTCCAGAATCGAAGCAAATAGGCCCGGGACGTTGAAATCGCCTTTGCCCAGCGACAGCGGAGATTGAGCATCCCCGGCCATCGCCCTTGCCATGGCGGGCAGCACGAGGTTGTTGGTGAGGGAGACCAGGAATCCCCAGGTCGCTTCGCCTAAGACGACAGCGACTACGAACCTTCCGATCCACAGTCTCGAATTCGCTGGAGACGATTCCGAAGTGGACGCACTCAGAATTCGATCCACGGTTTGGCCTCGTCATTGATTGTGACACATCCAAAACGGTTGCGGAAGAAGACCTGGTCCTGCACGGCGCGCATTTGTGAATGCGAGACGCCCACCCGAATCGTTCCCAGAATTGTCACTACAGAGTCACGAAGAAAGTTGGTAATTGAGAATTTCATTATTGGGGAATTGATCAGAATACAAGGGTAGCCGCGAGGCAGGCCTAAAAATTACCCAATCACAAAATTACCAAATTACTCAATCCCTTCTCTGCTCACTTCGGAGTACGAGAGCGGACACCTCCGCTTGTACTTTTACGGGCGGACAGCTTGTCCTGAGTGTTTAGACCTGCGAAAACGCGCAGGAGGAATTTCGAATTCACGTTTGAACGCACGGTTGAAAGCAGCCTCCGACTCGTAGCCTACTTCGGCGGCAATTTGTGCTACTGAGTGGCTGGTAGAGGACAGCATCTGCCCTCCCAATTGAAGACGCCAACGGGTCAGGTAGGCCATGGGAGATTGGTTGAGATAATGGCCGAACCGCTCCACCAGCACCGAACGTGAGATTCCAGCCTCTTCGGCCAAAGCTGCGATGGTCCACGGGTGCGCAGGATTTTGGTGCATGAGCGCCAGCACTCTTCCCACTTCAGCATCGCGCGCGCTGGCCAGCCACCCGGTCTGATTTTCCGGCAGGTCCGCGATGTAGGTGCGGAGCGTTTCCACAAACAACACTTCGGACAACTTGGCGAGCACGGCTTCCCCACCCGGCTGAGAGTGGCTCGCCTGGTCTACGGAAAAGCGAATTGAATTTTCCAACCAACGGCCAGACGCATTCTGACGAATGCTGACTTTGAATACTGGAGGCAAGCCGCTGAGAAAAACCTGGCCCAACCGAGGATCGCACGCCATGTAACCGCAAACGAACCGCGTGACCTCGCCACCGCCTCCCACGCGCCACAACTTCAAACCTTGGGAAAGAATGTCGATCAGGTGCTGGGAATCATCCACCGGTTTGCTCGGCGGTCCGTTTTCCACAATGTGGGTGTCGCCGTGAGGAAGCATCACAATATCGCCAGCCTCCA
>QIAI01000612.1:1036-3202 GCA_003224995.1 Acidobacteriota bacterium | reverse complement strand
CATCTTTCATCGTGATCTTGAGGATCGTTGTCATCTTGTCGAAGCCGGCTTTTTCGGCTTCGGGATCGGCATAGAATCGAACCCTTCCAATCATTCCCTGAACATCAGGCCGGTTCACCACCGCGTCGGTGAATTTCGTCAGGTCAGCTTTGCCGTCCAGAAGGATAATGGCCATGCAGAACTCCATGCTGAACTTCGCCTGCAGACCGTTGGTCGGCCGATGGTGAATCAGGGTGTTCGGCATATTGCGGCTGGTGCCCACCTCAAGGCGCGCCACATCGGTGGCACGGATCGAGTTGGCGTGAACCAGCCGCAACAGCTCGGTCATTCCAGGGTGCGTCAGGGAGCCACTGGGGAAGGGCTTTATAGAGACTCCCGGATTCTGGAACGTCCAAGGTTTGCCCAGGCGATCAACGATTGCGTTCGGATCATATCCGCCGCCATATGCGTGAAAAAAGCCGCGCTGAGCTTCCAGGATCTGCTCTGCGCCGGTCCATCCCAGCGCAGCAAAATCAGCCGCTACCACACCACTTTCGGTTGCATGACCAGCCTGGAAAGGCTTCATCATCGTCCCGAAATTTTCGCGCAACCCCGCAGAGTGGCTGGCTGCAATCGCTAGAGCACGAACAGTCTTCTCTACATCGAAGCCTTTCAGGCGTGCGCAAGCGGAAGTGCCACCGAAGACTCCGCACGTTCCGGTGGAGTGAAAGCCGTCCTGATAGTGTCGCGGCGAAATCGCCTCTGCGATCTTGCATTCCACTTCCACTCCCAGTTGATAGGCTAGAAGCAACTCCTTCCCGCTGTTGCCATGCAGTTCCGCCGTGGCCAGCGCAGCCGGGAGAACGCATACGGTTGGGTGCACCAGCAAACCATAGACTCGATCCTTGCCCACTGCGAGCTGGGTATCATCGAAGTCGTCAACGTGGATGGCTACACCATTGGCAAAGGCTGCAAAGCGCGGGGGCAGCTTTCCTGCAGATCCTAAGACACTGACGCCGCCAGGCTGAAAACCGAATGACTTCACGTACTGCTCGATCAAGCCGGCCGTCTCCGCCTTTGAGCCGCTGAGCGCGAGGCCAAGCCCGTCCAGAATCGACTTCTTGCCTAGCTCCTGCGCCTCAGCAGGAATATCCGAATACTTGGTATTCACAACAAATTCCGCTACGCTCGATGTGAGTTTCTGAACCTGAGGAAACGGACGCTCTGGGCACGGTTGAGACGCCACATCGCTTGCGGTTGCCAGCTCTGAGCTTCCCAGGATTCCTAGTGTGGCTCCCGCCGCGGTGACCGTTCTCAGGAAGTCGCGTCTTGGAATCTCACGATTCATGTGGCTCACTTCAAGTCGTTCTTGAATACCTGACCGCCCTTCATGACGAACTTGACTCGCTCAAGTTCCGTGATATCGGTAGTCGGATCGCCAGTCACCGCAACCATGTCGGCGAACTTGCCCGGCTCAAGTGATCCTACGCGATCCTCCCATCCCATCAGCGTCGCAGCGCCCATCGTTGCTGCGCGAATCGCTTGTACTGGAGTCATCCCGAATTTCACCATGTAACCAAATTCCTTAGTCTGGCTGCCGTGTGGAAATGGGCCAACGCCGGAACCAAATGCAATCTTGACGCCTGCTGCCACCGCCTTAGGAAACGTGCGCTCGGAAATCTCCGCCACACTGCGCCCACCAAACCTTTTCTCGTCGTGTTCGCGGTCTAGCTGATAGTGATACAGGGTGCCTAGCAGATAAATGCCTTTCTCCACCATCATCTTTATATCGCTGTCCTCAAGAAGCACGCCGTGCTCGATGGAGTCGACGCCAGCATTCAGGCAATTGCGTAAACCTTCTCCGCCGAAGGCATGGCAGGAGACCTTATGACCTTTTCTGTGAGCCTCGTCCACGATGGCTGCCACTTCTTCCGCGGTAAAGGTGGGAGGAATCACCATCTTGCCATCTTTGGTGAAATGAAATTGGTAGGTAGCATACAACTTGATCCAGTCCGTCCCGTGCGCGATCTGCTCCCGCACAGCTTCTCGAGCCGCCGACGGTGAGTCCGCCACTTGCAAAGCCATCGGAACGGGCACCTCGGCGGAGTAACCGTTCATGAGAAAGCCGCCGGTGCTTTGTATTCCGCGGGTCGACACTTGCATCCTTGGCCCCTGCACGATTCCGCG
>QIAI01000612.1:0-957 GCA_003224995.1 Acidobacteriota bacterium | reverse complement strand
CAGCGTGCGGTACTGGTAGGAGTCACGCAGAATTTGCGCTTCCAGATCCGGGCCGTTTCCGAACACGTGCGTATGCGCATCGATCAATCCAGGTAGCACGGTGTCCTGGCTCAGATCGATGACTTCAGCGCCCGCAGGGATTTTCACTCGATCGGCCGGACCCACCTCGACGATCTTGTCGCCTTTGATTGTTACAACCTGGTTAGTCGAGAGTTTGTCAGCTTTTGGGTCAAAAAGCCGGCCAGCACGGACCGCAATCCAATGGTCCGGCGCCGGCGTTTGAGAATACGCAAGACTGCAAGCGAGTAGTAGGGCAGCGAGATATCGACTAGTCATGGCGGGACACTGATGCTGGTCGGGCAACATTAAGGTGCCATGAAATGCAAATGAAACTTCGTTCAGACTGAATCGGCCCCGCGCAAGCCAAGGCTTCTGAACGCCTTTTCATGCTCGCTTCGCGTACGATTCATCTGGAAACGGCAATATACTATCCTGCGGGAAAGCCTATGCGCATTCTGCTCGTCGAAGACGAAACCAAGGTATCCAGCTTCGTCGCACGTGGACTCACGGCAGAGCGATTTGCGGTCGATGTTGCAGCAGACGGCCAGTCCGGACTCGAGTTGGCGACCACCTACGCGTACGATCTGATTATTCTCGACCTGATGCTGCCGAAGTTGGATGGCACGCAGGTCCTTCGTCGCGTTCGAAGTCAGAACTCGACTGTCCCTGTTCTGATTCTGACAGCTCGCGACGCCGTCGCTGACAAAGTCGGAAATTTTGAAGCGGGCGCAGACGACTACCTGACCAAACCGTTTGCCTTCGCCGAGTTGCTGGTTCGCGTCAAGGCGCTGTTACGTCGTGGACCAGTCAGTCGCAGCAGCGTCGTGCGGGTGGGCGATCTGGAACTCGACCGCCTTTCGCAACAGGTGAGGCGTGCGGGCAAGCGGGTCGAACTAA
>QIAI01000611.1 GCA_003224995.1 Acidobacteriota bacterium | reverse complement strand
ATGATTGATCTTGCAGAGAAGGACGCCAAGGAGTTCATGCGGAAGATGGCGCGAGTGACTCCGATGAAGCGGAATGGTACGGGGGAAGAGATCGCCGCGGCGGTGCGATTCTTTGCGGAGGCTCCGCACTTTATTACTGGGCAGATTCTGGTGGTCGACGGCGGATTGAGTCTTTAGCCGCAAGTCGCCAATGCATGCTTAACCGCAGTGCGGCCCAGAGGTGCGCAGGGACCTCAACAACTCACCTCGAAGGACCAGAGGGTTGCACGAAGACTCGCAGCCCTGAGCGGCAAGCCTAACTTGGCGTTGCTGGCATCCGTCTTGTTCCTGTATCGTGCCTAGTCGATAGACACCATGATCAGAAACAAAAATAGAGAGCTCGTGTTGGCGCTCGCGGTCGTGTTCGTCCTTGGGTCTGTGGGATGGGCGCAGGAAGGTCCGGAGGATGGTGGACGCGAGGTGCAGGTGTGGACGGCCGGCGGGCACAGCGTTCCCGGGGGAACGAAGAATACTGGAGTGTGGAATCTGGGATTACGCTACGGTTGGATACTGACGCGGCCGCACGGGCCGGGATTTCTGAAGGGCCGGTTTGAGTATGCAGTGGACGCGGTGCCCGTGTTCTTGGTATTTCAGCCGGCGAACACTGCCTATGGGGTCGGGTTTAATCCCATCGACTTGAAGTGGGACTTTGCGACCCGGGGCCACGTGGCTCCTTATCTGGAAATTGATGGCGGGACCTTGTTTACGAATCACAATGTGCCTGCGGGAACGAACACGGTGAATTTCACGTCGAGCGGGGTCTTCGGAGTTCATGTTTTGGGACCACGCTGGAGCTGGAGTGTCGAAGCGCGCTATATGCATATTTCGAATGCTGGACTGGCTACGCCGAACCCGGGGATGAACACTTTTCAAGTGCGGATTGGAGTAGGGAAGTTCTTCCCGAAGAAGCAGTGAGTGCCATCATCGGGCCCTAGCGAGCTAGTCGCGAGCTCAATTTTTGGGCCCGTGGAAAACTTTTGATTTTGATCCTTACCCGGACTTGCCCTTGTAGAATGGCGTTCCCAGTAGTGAATTGTGTTCAGCGCGATGGGAGCGCGTACTCCATAGATGTCTTGCATAGTTTCCATCCTCAACTCCCTGAAGGCGGCATTCATGAAGCGAGCTCTTTGTCTCTTCTTCTTTTTTAGTTTTGGGTTCACAAATTTTGGGGTGAGCGCGGCAGTTGGTCAGGCTGTCTCTTCCGATTCTCACAAACCGGTACTCGACCGCTTGGAATCCATCACGACCTTGCCCATTTCCGATTTTCGGTTTCACAGTGACATGGCACATCCCGAGGATCCTAGCCTCGATGACTCGAATTGGGAGAGAGTGAAGGTTGGCGAAAAGTGGTCGAACGGGTCACGGGTGTTGCGGCGGTCGGTAGAAATTCCGGCGAAACTGAATGGTTACTCCACGCAGGGCGCGAGGGTGAAACTGGAGCTGAATTTCGAGAGCTGGAGTCCCTTGGTGATCACCGTGTTTTCGAATGGAGGGATGATCTATCACGGGGACGATCTTTCCCAGCAGGCCCTTCCCCTTACCGTCAGCGCGCAGCCCGGACAGACATTTGTGATCGCCGTGCGCCTTGATGAGCAAGCGCTGGAGACGCACATTTCGACTTGCCGGTTGTTGTTCGAGCCGCCCCGGGATCGGCCGAATCCTGCCTTGTTTCGGGAAGAGATATTGGCGGCGCAGTCGGTGATTGCGGCCTACGCCGAAGGTCGTGCGGACCGCCAACAGCAACTCGATGCGGCAGTCAAGGCCGTCGACCTGGCGGCGCTCGATCGTGGAGACCAGTCCGGCTTTGACGAATCCTTACGGCAGGCACAGGCCAAGTTGCAGGTACTCGATCCGTGGCTGAAGCAGTTCACAATTCGCATTGTAGGAAATTCGCACATCGACATGGCTTGGCTATGGCCCTGGACGGAAACTGTCGAGGTCGTGCGCAACACGTTTCGCAGCGTGCTGGATTTACTGCGCGAGTATCCGGACTTCAAATTCACCATGTCTTCGGCGCGAACCTATGAGTGGATGGAGGAAAAATATCCCGATCTCTTTAAAGAAATCGAGCAGCGGGTGAAGCATGGGCG
>QIAI01000610.1 GCA_003224995.1 Acidobacteriota bacterium | reverse complement strand
TGAACACTTCCCCGGTGATGAATCCCGCTTGCGGAGTGCACAGAAACAGGATGGGTGCGGCGATCTCCTCCGGCGTTGCCACCCTGCCGAGTGGAATGGTGTTGAGGATAAGGCCGCGCGTCCCGGCGTCGTTAAGGGCATCAGCCGACATGTCCGTGTTCACCCATCCGGGGGCGACGCAATTAACGTAAATACCATCCTTCGCCAGTTCGGTGGAAAGTCCCTTGACCATGCTGATGAGGGCTCCTTTGGTGGCCGCGTAGTCAGCGTGAAATGCTTCTCCGCGTTGTCCGGCGGTGGAGCTGACGAGAACGATATGGCCAGCGGCGTGGCTGGACTTAGTCTGTCTTTTCATCTGTGCTACGGAATGTTTGATCAGAGCGAAAACGCTATCCAGATTGATGGCGACCGTATTACGCCACTGGGCGTCGGACATGTTTTCAATGGGCGCATCTTGCGACGGCCAGACCCCGTGATTGGCGATGAGAATATCTAGACGTCCGAAACGTTTGATAGTGGCGTCCACCAGTTGTTGTGCAGTGTCCGTGCCGGAAAGATTGCAGGCCGTTGGCCAGTTCTGCGGCGGCTGACGCGGATTTCTCGTAACTGAAAAAAACCTTCGCTCCCGCGGCGACGAACATCCGCACGGTAGCCGCGCCAATTCCTCGTGACCCACCGGTGATAAGTGCGACTTTGCCACTAAGATTTAGCGTGACCGACATTGATGACAGTTTCTAGTTTCCTGTTTCCAGTTTCAATCGTTAGCCGAAATGCCGAAACTGCTTCCAGAAGTCAGGCCAGCTCTGGAGCAGTCCGCGGCAAACGAAAATATCCGGATGTTCAACTGTTTCCTCGTTTTGCACCCGGAAGCGATTCCATGAATGCGCCACCAATTGGCAAGCTGCGAACTTCTTGTCCACCGAGTCCCGCGACATACCAACAACAATCAGGACTTCAGGCGGCGGGTCGCCGTAGCCCTTCTCCCAGAAGGAATTCACGCCACTGATGGCGTGCGGCAATCCGTATTGAGGTCCGTAAAGATTTACGGCTCCGGCCTCTCCATAGTTAGTGGTGAGGATACCCAAGTGGGCACGATCTTCGGCAGGCAGCGAATCGCGAATGTGAGCCACGGTTTCGATTAGTTCGGGCCAGCCGATTTGCTCGCGGAAGTCGCCATTCTCTTCATTCGCCACTTTGAACCAGGCCGAATTGACCGGCGCCAATGGCAGCGTAATCGCCGCCATAATTGCAATATCCACCGCCAGAGCGGTCCACACCAAGCGTCGTAGGATGGCTGCCCGTGATGGTCGCAGCGATTGCAACTGGCGCTCTGTAGACACGCTTCCCGCCGCGTACAGCATAGGGTAGGCGGGCGCCAGATAGTAGTCGCGGCCCTTGGCTATGACGAATATCAGCAGAGGTACGACATACATCCAACCGAGAGTTCTGTAAGGCTTGCCCTTTGCGGAAAACAAATAGAAGTACAGACCAGCGATCCACACCGGGGCTGCCAGTAAGGTTAGCTTCAGCTGGCCGGGAAGAAATCCGTCCGCCCTGCCTTGGCGTACATCGCGGGCGTGGATATGTTGCAGAAAATCGATTGATATGAAGTTGTGCTGCAGTTGCCAGAGCAGGTTTGGCAGGAAGATTAGCAGCGAGACCACAACGCCGCACCCCAGCCATCGGCTTTTCAAATGTCGGCGCACATTTGTCGCCAGCACTCCCACGGCCAGACCGGCAACCAGGAACGGCATGCTGTACTTCGACAGCATACCGAGTCCGATCGAGCTGCCGATCGCAACCCACCAGCGCGGATCATCGGATTTGAGTAGTCGAAGGGTGAAGTATGCGGTCAGCACCCAACATAGATAATCGAAGGAAACGTACTGCATCAGTGCGCCGCCAGCCAGGCAGAAGGGCACGGCCGCGGTGGCTGCGACCAGTTGTGCCCACCGGCTTCCACCCAGCTCGCGAGCCATCAAGCCCGTCAGTACGACCGCCGCAGCCTCCGCGATTGCTGCGAAAAAGCGAAAGCCTCTTAGCGACGTCCCGAACAGCTCCAGCGAGATTCTCCCGAAGAATGGGGTGACCGGCGGATATGCCACATAACCCCAGGCAAGATGGCGCGCATCCTCGAGCGTCGCGAGTTCGTCACGTTGAAATCCATACTGCCAGCCCGTCAACACGTGCACGATAACCGTTGCCATCGCCAGATAAACCAGAATGGCCACATCGCCCGTCCATCGTGAGGTGCGGATTGTGTGAGGTCCGTACAGCTTGGCTGCACCGGGGCTGGAGCCAGACATGCGAGAGATATTAGAGCAGATTCAAAATGCCTGCATCGACCGGTTGAACCGGTGCGCGTTGTTGCTCGCCGTGACCACGCCTGTATGTACAGGACTCATTGCGATGGGGAGGCACAGACGAGCACCGGCCGGTTTAGGAATGTTTCCAAGGGATATCTGGCGCGAGAAATTTTTTCAGCTAAACGCCCTTTGCTGTGATAGCCCAAAGCCGCTATCTCCAAATATGCGCCCCGATTATGGACGGTGAGCTTGTGCACCTGTTCCTTGCGTCCACAGCTGTTCAATAGAAAGTCTCGTCAGGGCCGGCCGCCCGGGAGGGAATCGCCCACGGTGATGTCGCACCAAACGAGCTGCTGTGGCAAGGTCTTCGGCGCTCCAGCCAAGCGGCGCTCTTAGTTTGCGAATCAGTCCGGACGATGACTTGTGGCAGTTTGCTTTTGTTTTGCTGCGGCCAATTTCATGCATCAATGCGGCGGTGCGCAGAGTCTCTCGTCCGTTCTTAATTTGAGGGCTGAGAAGCCCACTGGCACATAATCCATCGTACAGCTCCATCGCCAGAGTGGCCACGTGTCGCGCATGGCGAGGTTGCGGATCGAGAGCTCTGGCCCAGCCTTCTATCCGAGCCAAAGCGCCAACATTCGGCTCCGCCGGCAACTCCGTCCTCCATAGATTCCACAACGAAGTCGCACCCAGCATCCGTTGCCGGTAAGCGTCTACCCGCTTTTTTCGCGCCTGCTCAATTAGGGCCTGCCAGTGTTCGAGGGCCGGCTGGTCCCGAAAGACCTTCAGTCTGACGGCGTTTGCCCAGAGCAGATCCAAGTCATGGATTTCACCGAGATGGTCTTGCAGCTTT
>QIAI01000609.1:1043-4949 GCA_003224995.1 Acidobacteriota bacterium | reverse complement strand
GTGGGTGGATTTCCGGCAGCTTTCCCGGCTCGAGGCGGCTCGATCAGCTGTAAAACGGCCGCGGCCCAACCTTCCGGTCCCGGCGCCTTCGCTCGACCGATCGTGGGCACGGCGCTTGTGATTTCAGAAGGGAAGGACCCGTCCGGCTTGGGGATCAGGATGGGATGATCGACGAGGCGGAACATGGGCAAATCGTTAGCGCTGTCCCCCAGCGCGACGGTGACGATGCGGGACTGCCAGGCGGTGCGAAAGAATCCAATCAAGACGCTCAGGGCCAAGCCCTTGTCGCAGCCTCCGGAAAAATGCCAGAAGCGTCCGCCGCGCAAAACGGAATAACCTCGCTGCTGCGCTTTGCGAGAGAAATTACGAATCGCGCTTGCGCTGGCGTTCCGAAAAAGAAAAGGTTCGCCGGTCTCGCGTTGGCGGGCCATATGGGCTTCGCGCAGGGAGAGTCCAGTTTCGCGGGCAACTTCATCATCGGTCATCTGGTGAAAGCCGCGCACGGCGGTCTTCGTGTCCCGGGACAGGCGGGTCAATTCACGTACCACATGGTGAAGGCTTTGGATTTGTTGCCGAAAGGGGCAATGTCGGGGAAATAGCCCGCCGGAATTACGATTGCGCCGCCGTTTTCAACGATAAAAGGGTGGGTGTTGCCGATGGCGCGACGGAGCGCCTTGACCTCGGTCCGGGTTTTGCTGGTGCAGAAAACCAGGGGAATATTCTGCCGCCGCAATTCGTCCAGGGCGGGAGACGCAGCTTTCCAGGAGTAGGAATCATGGTCGAGCAGAGCACCATCAAGGTCGGTGAAGACGAGTGTGCGGGTTCGCTTAGAGATGACGAAAAACCTCTTCTTCCGCGACCGAGGTACGCACTTTAGCCTCAAGCCACTGGCGCGCCATGTCTCGCGCGCCTAAACCGAATGCGATCGCAAGGGCAAAGACTATGCCTGCGAACACAATCGCGAAGGCGACCAGCAGAGGCAGGCTACCAATGTGAAGTTGCTCCAGGGCGATGACGATGGCGAGGGTCATCACCAGGACGCGAATGCCGCCCGCAATCAGGCGGGCGGCCGGCCATTGCGCGTTGACCGCAGCTAACAGTGCGCTTCGGGAAATCATTCGGCTCACTGCCACTCCTAACAGGAGTACAAGTCCGGCGGCAATCAGGTTCGGAATGTAGTCGACGAAACGCCGAACCAGTTCCGCGCTGGCCGGAGTATCGGCGGCGCTGAGGGCAAAGAGCATGGTGAAAAGCCAGACCAGGGCCTGCATGAAACGCGCTCCCATGTCCGTGGGAGAGCGAAACACCCCGGTTCTTTCGATCATGCTGGAGAATCCGGTGCGCTGCACCAGGCGATCGAACTGCGCCAATTGCAGCAAGCGGTAGGTGAGAACCCGCGTGACGAAAGCCAGGAAGCCACCCACCAGCAGGGTGACCATCACCATAATGAGTATGGGAACGACATGAGCGGATTGATCCGCCAGACGATGGAACGGGTCGACCAACATCCGGTCAAACAGGCTGCGCATGGAATTTCTCCTTCCCGATGGCGTCCCATTGTTGCGTGAGGTAGGGCTTTTCCGCCTCGAATACCTGGCCTAGCCGTTCGATGCGTTCTTCCACCTGGGTGGCATTACTTTCCGTCACTTCGAGGACGAACGACGCGGTGCGGCCAAGGTACAAAGGCACCAGTGATTGCAGTAAGTGCTCCCGATCCAGAAGGCGATAACGGAAGGCGGTGGCTGCTTCATAGATCATGCGAACCCAGAGTTGGTCCGGCATGTGAAAGCCTTGCCCGTTGCGGTGAACGAAATTGGTGAGTTCGACGAGAACCTGGGGAGACAGGAATGAACTGTAGATTTCGCGCAAGTCGGCGACGCCCTGTTGGGCGGCGTGAATCATTCGGTCGGTGTTCACGGTGAGCGGTTCGACGCCAACTTCGAAGGGGAAGCCGAACATGGGAATGGCTTCGTAGGCGCTGACCTTCTTCCAGACATTCTCGTAGCTGCCCATCAGGCTGAAGAACGAACCCACGACCTGGCGAAACATGCTGGTCAGGTCGGCCCCGGGATCCTTGGCATCATGGATTTTGGCGCCGAGGTACGCCTGGCCCACGCGAAAGCCTTCCGCAATTGCGGTCACGGTCATCCAGATATCGATGCCGAAGCGGGCCACATCGGTATCCCAAACATCTTTTTCGAGATAGCGCTTGGCGAGGTTTCCGGAAAAGCCGAACTCGCCGCCAATCGGCTGGCGCACCGACTTCCCGTAGAGCGTCCGGGTCATGGGATAAATGATGCCGTTGGTAATGGTGCCGTCGTATTTGTGGCGCTGGTAGTAGGGAGCGATGTAGTCGTAATCCTGCTCCAGGACAGGCTTGGCCAGCAGTTCCACCCATCCGGGCGTGATGCTGCGCAAATCCGAGTCCACCACAACGCAGGCCTTGGCATTCAATTTCGCGGCTACGGCAAAGATGGTACGGAAGGCGCTGCCTTTTCCCGGAATTCCGTGGTAAGGGGTGCTGATGCGGTAGCTGTTGTGGACGGGATGCGAGACCAGCAGCAAGTCATCGGCGCCGCCCTCGGCCCGCATGACGACGTCCTGCGTCTTGTCCTTCGATCCACCGTCGGAATTCACAATTACAACGACATGACCGATGGTGCGCGCATTGTTATAGCTGGGGATGCCTACCACTATGTCGGCATCCCCGATTTGACTAAGGCGGGCCTTCAGTTCACTTGGAAAGAGTTCATCCACGATGGTGCGCGGCTCCTCTTTACATACTAGCCGTGCGCAGACATTCCCGCCACGCTTGTAAGGGCTTCGTTATCGGCGTCGACCGCGTCGCGTACATCCTCGAGAAATGCAGGTAGGGCGGCGCTGACGCGCATCCAGTTCGGGATGGGCGGTGTGCCCAGGGGATCCGAGAAAAATTCATCCGCTGCCAACTTCAGGGCGTGGGAGAAAGTCTCGACTGCAGTTTCTTCTTCGTGACGATCAAACAGCAAGCCATTGATCATCGCATCGGCATGGTATTTGCTGATGCTGTTTTCCGCCATACGTTGGTAACGCACCAGCAGGGTGAGCATCATGCCACTATCGAACTTCACGCCTTCCGCGGCCAGGATGCGGAACAGCGATTTGCAGATATCCATCGCCATCTTCATCAATCCCTTGGAGGGATCGCCCTGCGAAAGATCCTGGTGCTTGTGCTCATAATTTTCGGCGATATCCACCTGGCAGATCCGACGAATGGAGCAGTTTCGGTAGACCTCGGCCAGAACACCGACTTCGAGTCCCCAGTCCGAGGGAAGACGATTCACGCGGGCCAAGTCTGCCTGCATGGCGAACTCGCCCGCCAGGGGATAGCGGAAGCTGTCGAGGTATACCAGGAATGGAAGAAATCCGACCATGGATTGCAGTGCGCGGATCAGCGGGGTCATCAGCAAACGGGTCACGCGGCCATGCATCTGATGGCTCAAGCGCGCATAGTAGCCTTTGCTGAATTCAAATCCAATGTCAGGATGGACCACGGGATAGCAGAGACGCGCCAGGATCTCGCGGCTGTAATTCACGATGTCGCAATCGTGCAGCGCAATGACCGAGGCCTTGCGGCTGGCTAACACATATCCATACGCCATCCAGCATTGCCGGCCTTTTCCATCCGGACCGATCTGAAGGCGATTGTCATCCAGTGTCTTGTAAAGACGCTGCATGCGCGGGCCATCATGCCAGAGCACCCGGACGTCGCCGGGAAGAATGCTCACACGCCTTTGCACTTCCTCGAATTGTTCGGCTGTGGCCTGCGCGAGAGTGAGCACAACCTGGCGGACATAGGTCGCGCCTCGCAGTTCACTCAAGATGGTGTCCATCGCGGGCTTCTCGAACTCAGAATAAAGAGCGGGG
>QIAI01000609.1:0-887 GCA_003224995.1 Acidobacteriota bacterium | reverse complement strand
GCTACAAGTTCTTGGCGCGAGCGAATGGACACATTCGGAGTGCCCGGGTGAGAGCAACTTGGGGACCAGACATCCGGCTGGTGCGCAAGTCGATCCCGTCGCGCGCCGTTCAGATTTCAAGCGGCGCATTTCAAATCAGACTACCCGTGAACGATAACCTAACCTTCCTTTAGGAAGTGGTCAATACGGAATATTTTCCTGCAAGAATGCAGTTTTTTCCGTATTGAAGGCGCTGAAACTGGAGCAGTTAGCGAAATCCCACGAAAGTTGTAGTCGGTCCGGCCAGTGCAACTCCTGTGCAATTTGTTGCCGTTCGCGGCTGGTGGGCGCGAAAACTTCTTCAAAGGACATAAGTGTTTGTCTAGAATACGGCTGGAGCCCGCCCTTCAGGCGATGGTTCCGGTAGCATTAAACCTGAATGCACGTTCTCGTTACCACCGACACGATCTCCGGAGTTTGGTCCTACACGCGCGAGCTGGTTTGTGGCTTGATCAGTCGTGGGCTGCGCGTCACGCTGGTCAGCTTTGGGGAAGTTCCGTTACCCGACCAAACCTTCTGGATGGAGAACCTGCACGGTCTGGACTACCGGCCTACGGCGTTTCGCCTGGAATGGATGCACGAAGGCGAACAGGATTACGCTGAGTCAGCAGCGTATCTGACTTCCATCGTGCAGGAGATTCAGCCGGACGTTCTGCACCTGAATCAGTTCTGTTATGGGGACCTGCCGGTAGATGTCCCGCGAGTCATCGTCGCACATGGGGACTTAATCACCTGGTGGGTGGCGGTTCATGGACACGAGCCCAAGTCGGCGCGGTGGCTGCGCCGCTACCGCGATATCGTGGGACGCGGCCTTTCGGGTGCGTCGGCCTTGGTGGCTCCTTCCGCTT
>QIAI01000558.1 GCA_003224995.1 Acidobacteriota bacterium | reverse complement strand
CCGGCGGCGGTGGGATCGCGCCGGGGATTCTTCTCCGGATTCGCCTTGGTACGATGGGTGGACTGGCGGGCCATGCTGTAGAAAACGTTACCACAAGTAGCCGCGGCCCGAGTTCCGCCGCTAAGGGCTTTGAGTTTCGGCGTAGATGGATCATTTACCACAGAGACACAGAGGCACAGAGAAAATCAAAACCATGAAGCCAGATTCCGACTTTCTCTGCGGCTCTGCGCCTCTATGGTGAATGGACGCAAAGGAGGCGACTTTCCGAACGCATCAGGGACTACGACCAAAGAGTGTAACTGTCGATGAAACAATGACTTCGGATGTAGTTCGAGGCGATGCTATAATCACGCAGCTTCCCGTGTATTTTAGCCTTAAAAGGCGACGAACTCCCCCTCGGGGCGAAGGTCACCCCCATCCTGCTGGCATGCGAGGAATCACTGAATGACACGTCTGTGGAGCCCGGTGGCACTGTTGTTCGTCCTCCTGGCTGTAACCCTACCTCTGGCGGCCGACGGCGCCCGGTCGAACTACAACAAAGGAGTCGACGCGGAGAAAGCTTACCGGCAGAGGCCGAAGGACTTGCGCTATCGTGTCGCGTACGAGCACACGAAATTCCTGGCTGCTGCGGCGCACGTGCACCGTGGGCAGTTGTTGCGGGAGGGAGGCAAGCTGGACGAGGCGCTGGTTGAGTTCCAAAAGGCCACTACCATTGATCCCTCGAGCTTTATTGCGCAGCAGGAATTGCGCCGCACGCAAGACATGATCAATAAAGCCACCAATCCCACCCAATCGGTGGCTCCCATGCCGGATGGTTTGAGGAAGCGGCTGGCCGAGGCGCAGGGCCCGGTGGAACTGTCGGCCATCTCGAACGTGCCCATCACCTTGAAGCTAACGGAAGACACCAAGGTGATTTACGAGACGGTGGGCAAACTGGCGGGTATCAATGTGCTGTTCGATCCGGACTACACTTCGCGCAAAATTCGCATTGAACTCAACGGGGTGACGCTGGAGGAAGCGCTGGGAATTATCGCGCTGGAATCCAAAACTTTTTGGCGTCCGGTGACTCCGAACACCATTTTTGTGGCAACCGACAATCCGGCCAAGCGTAAGGAACTCGATCAGAGCGTCATCAAAACTTTTTATCTTTCAAATTTATCCCAGGCTACCGAACTGCAGGACGTGGTGAACGCGGTCCGGACCTTGCTGGAAGTGCAACGCATTCAGCAGTTGCAATCGCAGAACGCCATCATCGTACGCGGGACTCCGGATCAGATCGCCTTGGCGCAGAAGCTGGTGGACGACCTCGACAAAGCGAAGCCGGAAGTTGTGATTGATGTCGTGGTGATGCAGGTGAGCCGTGATAAGACGCGAACCCTGGGCATCACCCCACCCACCAGTACCAGCATCTCGCTCAACAACAATATCAATACGCCTACTAACGGGACAGGGACAGGGACGGGGACGGGAACCGGCACTGGCACGGGCGGTAGCTCGGGTTCGAACGGCAGCATCAACCTGAACCGCATTGGCGATCTGAACGCCACCGATTTCAACATCAGCATTCCGGGCATTACCGCGTCGGCCATTATGGGCGACAGTAACACCAAGATTATTCAGAACCCGCAGATTCGGGCGCTGGACGGACAAAAAGCCACGCTGAAGATCGGCGATCGCGTGCCCGTAGCAACCGGTTCGTTCCAGCCCGGAATCGGCGGCGTCGGCATCAATCCGCTGGTCAACACCCAGTTTCAATATCTCGATGTGGGCGTGAACGTCGACATCACGCCCCGCATCCATGCCGGACGGGAAGTCAGCCTGAAAGTGAGCCTAGACATTTCTTCGGTGACGGGCCAGTCGAATATCGGGGGCATCAGCCAGCCCATCATCGGGCAACGCAAGATAGAGCACGAAATCCGCCTGAAAGAAGGCGAAGTGAACCTGCTGGGCGGCATGATGGAAGAGGATCAGACGCAATCCATGAGCGGATATCCTCTACTGTCGCAGATCCCATTCCTCAAGTACTTCTTCGGGCAAGATACGCGCGATCATCGCGAGAATGAATTGGTATTTGCGCTGATTCCCCATATCGTGCGCGGCCCCGACGTGACGGACCAGAACCAGCGGCTGATTGATGTAGGCACGGCGAACGCTTTGCAGTTGCGGCATGTAGCGAAGCAGGAGACCGTTCCGGCAGCAACGCCGGCGGCGCCGGCCGGGGCCGCACCGCAGGGACCGGCGGCTCCCACTGTACCGGCGCACCCGGCCACTCCGGCGGGAGCAAGCTTCCTGTTTGATCCGGGTACGATCAGCGCAGCGAAAGGCTCCACGTTTACGGTGAACATCCTCATGTCAGGTGCGCAGAACGTGTATTCGGTGCCGCTGCAATTGAATTACGATCCCAGCAAGCTGCAACTGATGAACGTTTCGAATGGCGGATTCCTGTCGCAAGACGGGCAGACGGTGGCATTGGTGCATCGCGAAGATGAGACCACGGGGACATTGCAGATCACAGCGACACGGCCACCGAATTCGGGCGGGGTTTCAGGGCAGGGTTCGGTGGTGACCCTCACCTTCATGGCAAAGGCGAGTGGACAATCGCCGCTGACCATTACGCGTGGCGGCGCGCGTGATCCGGCGATGCAGGCGATCACGGTGAATGGGGCACAAGCCGTGGTGACCATTCAGTAAGAAATTAGGAGAAGCAGTCGATGTTGGCAGTACTTGCAAAAACGCGAG
>QIAI01000557.1 GCA_003224995.1 Acidobacteriota bacterium | reverse complement strand
TGCTCCGGACTGAAGATCGCCTCCAACGACACGCCGGGCGCGCCCGCGAGCACATCGATCGTCCTGCGCCCTTCAGCATCCACTCCCGTCTGATTCGTCACCAGCCCGATCTTCCGCTTGCCCTCCCCAGTCTTCAGGACATCGAACCCATGTGCCTCGAGTACATCGATCCCCGTCTTCACGCTTCCATTGCGTGTGGTGAGCCGACGCGCTGCGCTCTGCGCTTCGTTGTACCCGGTGATACTTTCCCAACGAAGCTTTTCCTTTTCGTCAGGCGATAAGGGCAAAGCTGCCGCCACCGCCGTAGCCACCTTGGTTCGCAGTCCGATCGCATTGCCCTGGCCGCGCGGGTGCACCGCGTTCGTCAACAGGATGATGTAGCTTCTGGTGGTTGGATCGATCCAGATCGAAGGCCCCGTAAATCCGGTATGCCCGAATGACCCTACCGGTAACAACTCCCCACGATTGGTCGAAAACGGTGTGTCAATATCCCACCCAAAGCCGCGCACAGCAGTCGCATTTGGGGGCTGCTCCGGCGTCGACATCTTTTCGACGGCAAGCGGCGACAGAATCCCACGGCCACCATCCAGCAACGCCTGTGCAAACTTGCTCAGATCGTCCGCCGTCGCAAATAGACCGGCATGCCCGGCGACGCCGCCCATTCGTAGCGCGGTTGGATCATGCACCTCGCCTCGAAGCATGTGCCCGTGATCATCAAACTGGGTAGGCGCAATCTTCGCCCTCCAGGTTTTGGGAGGCAGATATCGGGTGTGCGTCATCTTCAGCGGCGCGAACACATGCATCTCCGCATACCGGTCAAGGCTCTCGCCTGAAACCTTCTCTACCAGCGCGCCCAGAACGATGAAATTGATGTCGCTGTAAACGAATCCTGAGCCCGGCGGCGAGTCTGGCTTTTCCGCGAATGCCATTTTGTAAGCGGTTTCTTTTCCTTGCCAGGGCATTTGCAGATCGAGGTCGGGTGCGAGACCCGAATAGTGCGTCAAGAGTTGCCTGACCGAGATTTCTTCTTTTCCGTTTTGTCCAAATTCGGGTAAGTACCGCACCACTGTATCGCTGACCCGAACTTTCCCGCGCTCCACTAACTGCATCACCGAAGTGGTGGTCGAAATCACCTTGGTCAATGAGGCCAGATCGAAGACGGTATCCAGCGTCATTGGCTCCCGATGGGGCTCTAGCGCCCGGTTTCCAAACGCTTTCCGGTAAACCACTTTCCCGTCATGCCCGATCAGCACCACGGCCCCGGGGATCTGATGCTCTTCAATCGCCCTTTGAATAATTCCATCGACCACACTCAGCCGCGCCACCGCAGCCGCCTGGCCCTGTGCCATCGCCAGCGAACTTCCCACAAGACACGCACACACGATCTTTACCCGGAAAACTCGCGGAAGCTGAAACGCAAGCCGCGCAGCGGCGAAATTTATTAGCCCAGTTCGTGAGCGCTCGGAAATTCTCGCGAAAATCCCCCTACTCCTCTCAAGGAGCGACACTGGCCCACCCCTTTGTGCGCACACATTCACCCACACCGCCTTCTGCATCATAAAAATTGGATAATCCGACTCTACACAACTCGCTTGCCTGCCTCAATGAAACTTCGTACCCGAGGGTGCCGTCCGTGCCACGGCCGATTTCCTTTACCCACCCCTCACTCTTTGCTATAACCGGACACGTCATCCCACCCATAAAGGGACTTTCTTGACCGGATTCCACGCCGCGCCCGTTGCCGCGTACGACGACCAGGACCTGCGATTCTCTCTCGCATTCCGCATTCTGAGCGACGCGATCGCAGCCCACGCCTTTCCTGCCGCCTCTGTGGCCGTGACCCATGCGGGCCAACTCCTTGCCCTGCGCGCCTTCGGACAGTTCACCTTCGATTCCGAGTCGCCGCGGCCCACCCCAGACACGCTGTTTGACCTCGCCTCGCTCACTAAGGTCGTGGCTACCACTCCCATGGCAATGATCCTGTACGAGCGCGGCCTCGGGCGAAGACCCCCGGCGCGATGAAGTAACCCTGCGCATGCTGCTTGCCCCTTCGTCCGGCTTGCCCGCCTACGAGAAGCTTTTCCTGCGCGCCCGCACTCGCGACGAACTCCTGGCTGCTGCTTACTCCACGCCGCTTGTCCACGATCCCGGTTCTCATGCCGAATACAGCGACATCGGATTCATTCTGCTGGGCGTTGCTCTTGGCCGTCTCGCCGACGAGTCGCTCGCGCGCTTCTGCCAGCATGAGATCTTCGGCCCACTCGGTATGACTCACAGCACGTTCAATCCTGTCCCAGCATTGCGTCCCACCATCCCGCCGACGGCCGATGACCAGGCCTTTCGCCATCGCATCATTCAGGGCGAAGTCCAGGACGAAAACGCCAGCGTGTTAGGCGGAGTAGCCGGACACGCTGGACTTTTCGCCAATGCTCAAGACCTTGCTATCTTCTCCAATGCGCTGTTGGAGGCTGGCGCTCGCGCTTCTCATCCGGGCGAAAAAAATGAAGTCGCGGACGAACTCGTGCCTTTGGACCCCGAAGCCTTGTCAGATCCTGACGATCACGAGAATCCGGTTTTCCGACCCGAAACGGTGGCGCTGTTCACGGCCCGCGAGTCATCTCCCGAAGGCACTTCCCGGGCATTAGGCTGGGATACCCCGTCCGACCCATCGCAGTCAGGCCGCTATTTTTCCCCGCTCTCCTACGGCCACCTCGGCTACACCGGCACATCCCTGTGGATCGATCCCGCCCGGAACCTCTCCATAGCTCTGCTCACCAACCGAACCTGGCCCGATTGCACCAACCAGGCCATAAAGCAAATCCGGCCGCGTTTCCATGACGCAATCCTTGAAGCCCTCGATGTTGACGCAAGCAGTTGATCCCAAAGTTCAGGATTCCATACCAAATGTGGTTCAATAAAGTCCGCGTCCTGTTC
Organism: Acidobacteriota bacterium; assembly: GCA_003224995.1. Classification (GTDB taxonomy): domain Bacteria; phylum Acidobacteriota; class Terriglobia; order Terriglobales; family Acidobacteriaceae; genus Gp1-AA133. The sequence continues at coordinate 1,106 of QIAI01000557.1, read as the reverse complement.
GGCCGGGCTTTGCAATTCTGCGGCTTAAACCCTGTGCTGGAGCGAGTTCTCGCTCACCCGGTCGCCTCAGAGGACGATTGGTCAGCACCCCGACGCCGCCGCTCGCCAACGTGCCGTACAATATTGTTTCGACCCCGCATGAAGCCACGCTCGCTGCAAGACCTGACCACCGAACGCGCTAACCCTCGTTCCACCGACCTCGACTTGAAACCTGCTCTGGAGATCGCTCGCATCATCAATGCGGAAGACGCGAAGGTCGCCGGTGCGGTGCAGCGTGCGCTACCGCAGATCGCTCGCGCCATCAGTGGCCGCATGGGGGCCCTCGACGCTTCCGAGATTCCGCCCACCTTCGCAACCTCTCCGGCCCTCGTCCAATTCATCATTGCCGGAGGCCCCAAGGCTCTGGGCGCGGAAGCCGAAGCCAGCGAAGACTCAAGCGAGCTCGGCCACTCCGAAATGGTCAAACGTAAGCCCAGCAAGAAAGATGTCTTGATTGGCATCGCTGCCAGCGGCCGGACTCCGTTCACCATCGCCGCGCTCGAATACGCCCGCAGCCGCGGCGCCCAAACCATCGCGCTCACCTGCAACCCCGATTCTCCCCTGGAGCGCGCTGCCCACTTCGCGATCGTCACCGACGTCGGTCCCGAGGTTCTCACCGGTTCCAGCCGCATGAAGGCTGGCACCGCCCAGAAGATGGTGCTCAACATGATCACCACGGGCGCCATGACCCGCCTCGGCTACGTGTACGGCAACCTGATGGTCAATCTCCGGTTAAAGAACAGCAAACTCTCAGAGCGTGGCATCACCATCCTTCAGAACGCTGCCGAGGTCGATCGTGAACAGGCCCGCCAGGCACTGCAAAGTGCCAGCAATGACGTGCCTGTCGCCCTGGTGATGTTGAAGGCTCATGTTTTGCGCGCCCAAGCCCGCCGCGCCCTCAAAGCCACCAACGGACATGTCCGCAAAGCCATCGCCGTGGCCCAAAAGAGTAAACGCCCATAGCCCACTCTCCTGTAAATTGAGTCGTGCGGCACGGAACCGGCAAGCTTCCTCTGTGATGGCTAAGGGTATCTCAGCGAACTCTGCGGTTATGCTTTCTCTTTCGT
>QIAI01000556.1:3664-7176 GCA_003224995.1 Acidobacteriota bacterium | reverse complement strand
AGCATGGCTGCGAGTGGCGCCAAAATCATCATGGCCAGCGCGGCAAGGCCTCCGCCCCGTCGCTCTTCGCGATCACCACCTCCACCGAAGAACATAGCGAAGCGGGCAGCATAGGTGATGGCTCCGGCCAAGGTAGCGGCTATGGAGCTTATCAGGATGTCTCGATTGTTGACGTGGCCGAGTTCATGGGCCAGCACGCCTTCGAGTTCCTCGTCGCTGAGCAACTTCAAAATACCTTGTGTCACCGCAACCGAGGCATGGCGCGGGTTGCGCCCGGTCGCAAAAGCGTTGGGCGAGTCGGTGGGGATGACGTAGATCTTCGGCATTGGCAGCCCGGCTTTTTGCGTCAGTCGCTCAACCACCTGGTAGACGCGCGGCAATTGTTCGCGTGTGACGGCCTGGGCGCCGTAGGTAGCCAGCGCGATTTTATCGGAGAAGAAGTAAGAGACGAAGTTCATCACGCCCGCGATCAGCAGAGCCGTGAGCATGCCTCGCTGGCCGCCGAAGTAGCTGCCAATGAGCATCAGCAGTAGGGTCATGCCAGTCAGGAGGAAAGCGGTTTTGAATGTATTTCCCATAGAGTGAATCCCTTAGTCATTGGATGTTGCAGAAAGAACTGGGATGCTTGGGCCTGCTGGCCGCGATTCCACCGTACGCAACCTGCGTTGAATCAGAGACATACTCAAGCGCTCGCATTTCCTATTCAAGGCCCCTCTTACAAGTTGATCGGTTTTTAGCGATTACACAGTACTTTGTGCGGGAAGTCAGGTAGCTTGTCAGGGCCAGAGGACTTGACGACGAAAGCTAAATGCCATCAATTTTTCTCGCAGCCCAGATGTTGTGCGAACTGCGAACGCGCCCCACCTGAGTCGGCCGGGCCTGGTCACTGTTAGAACGTTCTGACCCGATGAAGCTGTCGCCAAAAAAAACAGCCATTCCGTCGTCAGGCATACGTTACAAGATGCTGGTCATGATGTAAGATTCCCGGCGTTCCACCCACCCAAAAAAATTCCACGCGCCAAGAAGTCCTCCCCCCTTTTTGCGTCTGGAGGAGGATTCCAAGGTGAAGTACCTTGCGGCGGTTATTTTCTGCACCTGTGTGTTTGCCCAATCTCAAAATCAAAACTTTTCTTGTCCTCGGCGTACGGAAGACATGCTGAATTACTTCGTGATGGCCTATCCGGACCGGATCGACAAAAACATGGGTCCCGGGAACGCAAACCCGATCTACACTTCCATTTCTCCGGATTACGGCAACAATGTTTACGCAGGCAGCGGATATTTCATCTGGATTAAGAGCCTGAGTGGGTATCCCTGGGACATCAAGACTTTCGACAGCAACTTCATTTACGACCGGGCGACAGAGTTGGGCTGGAGCGATCCCACAAGTTTCAAGCGATTCAACAATGATCTCGCCATGTCGCAGCGCTGTGTGCGGACCGATCAGCCGGGAGTGAGCCTGAAAATTCCAGCTGCGAACACGCTTTACCAATCGTATTCGCAGTGCCTGCCGTACCAGACCCAACCGCTGGGGTATGTGCTGAATTCCATTTCCGCCCCGGTGTGGTTGAACGTGGGCAACGTCGGATCGGTGAAGACCCGCTATTTCACCTACAAGTACAGTTGCGACCAGAACTACGCCAATTGCCAGTTCATGGAGGTATTCAGCTTGGGTCGCGGCATCGGCTTGTTCGACTGGAAATATTATGTCAACAAGCAGGGATCATTCGTGCTGCAGCAGGAATCGGTGATCAACCAGAAGCATGGAGGACAGACAACGCCAGCGTTGCCCTGCACGAACAGCTACGAATAGGTGTTTGCGAGTCAGCGACAGAGAAACGCACGCCCAGTTCCTCGCTCGTCCGTGATCAGACGTAAAGTCTTAGACGTTCTGCGCTTCGCGCTTGATGGCTCTTTCCAGCGTCCCGTCGAGTGCGGCTTTCGCCTTTTCGTATTCCTGCTGCGTAATCTTGCCTTGCTTGTGCTCGACTTCGAGTTGGAACAGTTCTTCTTTCAGAGCTTCCAACAGCATCGAAGGCCGAGGGGCAGCTACTGTGGGTACGGTTGGCACTCGCTGCGTTTGTACCGGAGCGGTTGGAGCGGGCCTGGAAATGGAGGAAGTAATGCGGGAACGCACTGGCTCTTCGTATTCCACTTCGCCTCCGCCTGCCGGGGCGAATGCCGATATTTCTGCAGCGGATCGGGCGCGTCAATCGGCGGGCCCAGGCCTCCACCAGGACCGGATTGCTGGCCGCTCGTCTGGGCGCCGCCCATGGCGCCTCCATTAGTGCTGCCTTCGGGAGCGGTGCTGGCTGACATGACTCCGGTGCCCGAGATTTTGAAGCTCAGCGGATCGCCGGGCTTGGTGAGCGACGCGACCTGCACGGTGGCGTCGGTCTGCTGCGGGTCGTTCATCGATTCAAAGTGCGCACCTTGGCCGGGCTCGAATTGCATGGTCTTCGGAATCATGACGACGAAGTGCTGCATGCCATAGACCGCCTTGGGATCAATGCTGGCAGAGCCGGAGTAGGGCAGCGTGTACTGCACCTGAAACTGAGTTTCGCCAGGTCGCAGCGGGAAAATGAAGGCGTAGCGATTCTTCTCGCCTTGCGGAACGGGGGCAGAGTTCAATGGGTTGCCGTTGGCGGTCTTCGCCATGGATTGCGCGATTTTTGCGCCTTCGGGCAGATAGAACTCGAAGTTGTGGTCGTTCATCTGTGTCTTGGGCGGCTTGGATTCGTTATTGACCGCAAATAGGCGAACGACTTCGAGTTGACCGTTTTCCACCTGGAAGCGCATCACATCGGCAGTGACCGAAATGCCTTCCAACTTCTTGGCAACATCGAAGACTTCCACGTCCACCGAAGTGGTTCCCGGCGGGGCCATGCGATGGTAAGTCACGCCGCCATGAATGGCGCGAATCAGGTGCGGGCCTTGATCGTCGTAGGTGAACTTGAAATTGCCCTTGGCGTCGGCCTTGGTGCGGGCGGCTTCTTCCATGCCATTGCCAAGCTTAATGAGAACGACTTCGTCGCCGGCAGCAGGCTTGTCAATGGTCTTGTTGGTGACGGTGCCGGTGAGAGTTTCGGCGGAAGCGAACGCGCCGAGTAGCAGAGTAAAGATGAGTGCTGATGTGCGGGGAAGGTTCAAAGCCTCGCTCCTTTCCTGTCGCGGAGGGAAGACGCTGCCACCGCCGCAGCCTGCTCGAGGCGAGCGATTTCCGAAAGGATCGCGGCGGCTTCGTCTTCCAGCGAGGTCTTCATTTCGTGATAGTCCGAGTCGGGAAATTTCCCGGCCTTGTATTCGAAATTCAGGTCGCGGAGATTATCGTAAACGGCTTCCTTGCGCTCGCGCAGGTAGGCGAGGCGAGTCTTCACCGGGCCAGTGTAGATCTGGCCGGGAATGTAAAAGGTGTAGAACAACGAGGCCACAGTCACCAGCGCGCAAATGAGGAACACGGTCACAGTTCGGTCTCCTTGTCAGCCTGATCGCGGAACTGCTTAAGTTCGGGA
>QIAI01000556.1:1942-3378 GCA_003224995.1 Acidobacteriota bacterium | reverse complement strand
CCCCATAAGGGTGAACAAGGCGACGACAATGAGCAGTAATTGCGCAGACCGCTTGAAAGCTGAATTGCGTTTGTACTGCATCAGTCCCCAGCTCCTACCGCCGGAGCGGTCTGTACGCGCGCCGGGACGCGGGCGGTCAGCGGAGCGGCATTTGGAATGAGCGCCGTCATGGTTCCGAAAATCATGATGATCAGTCCGATCCATATCCAGGGCACCATCGGGTTCAGGTGCGCCTTGATGATGGGGCGGCCGGTCTCTTCGTTGCGGCCCTCATAGACGACGTAGAGGTCGCTCACCAGGAACAGATCCTCCGAATAGGTTGGATATATGCGCGGAATCGTCTGCGGCTGCGAACTGGCCTTGTAAAGACGCCGCTCGGGATACATCGTAGTGATCTGCCGGTCTCCCTTGAAGACATTGATGATGGCCCATTCATTGCTGAAGTTGGGATTGTCATCCTGCGTGTAAGACTGGCAGACGAGGCTGTAGGGACCGATGTTGATCTTGTCGCCGAAGCCCATCTCTTTCTCAGCTTCGCGGTTAAAGGGCGTTCCGAGAATTCCGATGATGACGACCGCAACCCCGAAGTGCACGATGTATCCGCCGTAACGTCGTGTGTTGCGATGATAAAGGTGAAGCATGGAGCCGGGGAGACTGAACCCGGTATGGCGTGCGATGACCCGCGGCGAGCATGGCGGCCATCAACGAATAGAAATAGGAGATATCCTTCCAGGGCCGCACGCCGAGGATCATCATCAGGCCGCCGAGTGCGAGTGCGCCGATGGCGGGCCACATAAAATTGCGTTTCAGGCTCTCCAAGGAGGTGCGCCGCCAGGCCAGCAACGGGCCGAGGGCGGTAAGCAATAGGAGAAGGAGCGCAACCGGAACCGCGACATTGTTATAGAAGGGCGCGCCAACCGTGACCTTTGATCCCTGCACCGCCTCCGAGATCAATGGAAAAAACGTTCCCCAGAGTACGACGAAGCAAGCGATGGTGAATAGCAGGTTGTTGAAGAGAAAGCTCGATTCGCGCGAGATAATCGACTCAAGCTTGTGTTCGCTGCGCAGGTGAGAGTGGTTCGCCACATAAAAAGCGAGGAACGTTGCGAAGATCAGGATCAGAAAGACGCCGAACCACCATCCGATGGAAGACTGGGCAAATGCATGGACGGAGCTGATGATTCCGCTGCGCGTGAGAAAAGTCCCCAAAATTGAGAGAAAGAACGTCAGAAATACCAGCCACATGTTCCAAGTCTTCAGCATGCCACGTTTCTCCTGCATCATCACGGAGTGCAGGAATGCGGTCCCCATGAGCCATGGCATCAGCGAAGCGTTTTCGACGGGATCCCATCCCCAGTACCCGCCCCATCCCAGGACGGAGTAGGCCCAGTGGGCTCCAAGGAAGATTCCGATGGTAAGGAAGCCCCAGGTGACCA
>QIAI01000556.1:0-1879 GCA_003224995.1 Acidobacteriota bacterium | reverse complement strand
GCGAAGGCGAAGGGGACGGTGAATCCGACGTATCCGAGATAAAGCATCGGCGGGTGAATGACCATCTCGGGATATTCCAATAGAGGGTTCAGCCCACTGCCGTCGAGCGGGATTTGGCCTTCGAGAATGGCGAAAGGATGGGCAGCGATATTCAGGAGCAGTAGAAAGAAGACCTGCACCGCCGCGATCACGACCGATGCGTGCGCGAAAAGCCGCGGATCGGTCTTGTAGCGCAGACGGAGAATGAAGCCGTAGGTCGCAAGCAGCAACGACCAGAACAGTAAGGAACCTTCCTGTCCAGACCAGAGCACAGCGAACTTGTAAGGACCGGGGAGGTCCTTATTGCTGTGATGAAAAATGTAGGCGACAGAGAAATCGTCGGTGAAGGCAGCGGTGACCAGCACGACGGAGGCAAGCAGGATTGCGCCAAAAGCTGCGATGCCCGCCCGACGGGCGGTTTCCCCGAGACGTTCGGAGCCGGGACCGTCATCGCTCAGCGCGATCACGCCCACCACGAAGGAATACGCGGCGAGGCCGAGCGCCAACAAAAGCGCAAAACTAGAGCAACCGTGAAGACTTTTCCTGAACGTTCTGGTCGTTAGAGTTCTAACGCGGCAATCGGGTTACACGGCGCGGGTTTGGACACGAAAAAAGCCGCCGTCTCAACATTTTAACGGCTTGAACCTACCATGTATCGTGGCCTATCACGCAGATCGAGACAAGTACCGGAAGTACAAGGCAAGGAGCAGCGCACCTGGAGAGTATGCTGCGCATGTCGTTAAAGGCAGAGTTTTAACTATCCCCGCTGAAGGCGAACTTTGCCAAGCATTCAGCCCCAAACGACCTACAGCTTGCATCAGTTACGTTAACTTTCGCTAAATGGGGGCAACGGTAGGTTCATTCTGAGTAGCCCTCATCGTCATCCTCTTCTTCCTCGTCGGCGTCGTTTTTGTCGTCGCCTTCGTCTTCCTCTTCGTCCTCATCAGGCTGCTCGCGAACGAAGACATCGGAGATTTCCGCACGCTGAAAATGCTCGAGGCCGGGAAATTCTATGTGCATTGTGCCCATTCCTCAATGGTACGCCTCTTCTCCACATAGAGAGCCAAGCCGAGCCGAGGGCTTTCGATCATCCCACGAAGGCAGTCTCGCTAAGAGAACAGCTTTGAGCAAATGGGAAGTTGGCGTCGCTCGTTCGACGTTCTCAAAAGAAACGCTCTTGGACGTAGTCTGGAGGCGCAAGTCAGTTTTCGTTAGTCGGTCACAAGTGTTTTCTTTTTCTTAACCACCGTCCCAACTTCGTCGAACGTTAGAGTGCAGCGGAATCCATGCTCCTCAATTGTCCAGTTGCCAGTCTGCTGTTCCTTGTCCACGGGCCTGATGTTGCGAGCCTGGGCCAGCTTTGAGACTGCTGCCTCCTTGGTCATATGCCTCTGCAACTGAGTAAGGTGGAGACGACCAGGCTAGTGCAATACCCGAATCACTAGAGCGCCGGTTCTCTGTTCGTCGAAGTGCGGATGAACTTCGCCGGCGTCAACGCGATCTGCAGGAGCACGAAGCTGCTTTGCTGGCGCTAGGCCGATTGCTGGTGCTGCCGCTGGTAGCGTTCGCGCACTTCACGCTCGGCCAGTAGCCAGTGTTCATTTTCCTGACCGTCTACGCATCCGTGCTGTTCCCACAGTTCATAGGCGCGGCGGCGAATCTCGTCTTCCAGGTTGATGGGCACAATGTTCTTGCGTGTCTCTAGCGGAGCCTTGCGGAATTCGGCAACCGGTTCCGGTGAAACCGAGGGGTTTACCGGGTTTACCGGCGAGACGGAGGGCGTAACGGCTTCTCCGTTGGTTTTGTTGCTGTTGGTACGAGTGGTTTTGGCTTTGGCCAT
>QIAI01000555.1:2253-2741 GCA_003224995.1 Acidobacteriota bacterium | reverse complement strand
ATCGCCCCCGCGGAATCCATGGCTTGAATGAGCCCGTAGGCAGAGCCCATGCGATCGCGGCTGACAGATTCCGCCACCATCACATCGCGAGCGGTCCCACGGGCTCCTTTGGCGAAGCGGTCGACAAAACGGATGGCCAGCACCTGCCCCCACCAGGAGACTAACGCCAGTAGCGGCTTCACAGCATTGGCCACCACATAGCCAGCAACCACCAGCGGTTTACGACGCGTCCAGCGATCCGCAAAATATCCAGAGAACAATTTCGCCAGTGAAGCGACGCTCTCCGCGACGCCCTCAATGATGCCGAGCTGCGCGGGCCCCGCTCCAATCGAAGCGAGAAACGCAGGCAGCACCCAATAAGCCATTTCGCTGGCAGTGTCGTTGAAGAACGAGGTCAGACCAAAGGCGTAAAGATTGCGCGACGTTTCTTGCTCATTGGGAGCACGGCGGTCGTGCATAAAGGAGTGTTAGCACGCCGACCGCGATTT
>QIAI01000555.1:0-2193 GCA_003224995.1 Acidobacteriota bacterium | reverse complement strand
AGCATGCCGCTGTAGGTCGTGCTGTCGCCGGGAGCATTCAGGCGCTTGCCCCGATAATGCAGAATGCGCAGCGGCGGCTGATCTTCCCAGTCGACCAGTTGCCATCCGATCAACGGATGCTTGTCTTCCGAATCGCAAATGAAAGCCGCGTACTTCCTGCGGTAGTCATGCTCCCATCCGGAAAGCTCGTTGCGGCACTTTCCGTCTTTCATGGCGCGAATGAACGCAGCTGCCGCTTTCTCAGATGAATGGTCGCGCAATGGATTCAGGCTGATGGATGTCGGAATTCCGGTCAGCGTATCGCGCTCTTCCGACTTCGACAAGACGGGACCTTGATGATTGAGCCAGGCCAGGTAACCAAAGAAGATCAGCACCAGCAAGACGCCGGCGCCGACCGCGATGTAAAGGTGCTTCCTGGAGTCCATGGTGTGGCATCAGTGTAGGCAGGGATTTCAAGGCCAACAAGGTTACCCTCGTCAGGGGCGGGAGTACATGTACTCCCAGACGAAAGTTCGATGTGGGAGCCACATCAGGAAGCACGTGCCAATGCCCAATTTGGAGTTGAATCCACACTCCCATCCGGACCTCATCATCAAGGAGCGCTGTGGCCATCGCAATGGAGCACCCCAAGATACTGGCTCCAGGGACCGACAGCATCCCGGTATTGATGCGCCAATACTCGCGAGATTTGGTGCAAATGAGTTAAGTCATGAATCGCCCAAGTTGCCAGCAGCTGCGACAGAGTCACCACGCCAAGAGCAGGATGGCGTCCACGCAATGCGAGGCTTGTCGGCTGTAGATTCAAGGCACGCAGCTCACGCAGATTCTCCGCGCGCAGACCAGCAAACTCGTCCAATAGTTGCTCCAGCGACTTGCCTTGACCCTCACGAACCTGTCCGAGGCGGTCGAATGGCTCAAACGACTTGCTCTCCTGGAATTGCAATATCATTCTCGCGCGTGACATCCAGTCGGTGCGCTCGCCAAAAATCAGATGACCGACGATGTCGAATGCACTCCAGCTACCCTCTCCTTCATTTCGCAGAGTCCAGATTTCCGGCAAATCGCGCAGCAGCGCATTGAGCGCGGCCGGAGTGCGAGTGAGCAGCAAGATCGTTTGTTCCAGATTGTGTTCCATGCAAGCTCCTGAATTGGAGAGTGTCGATTCCCCCGACACAGTTTCTAGATGATGCTTGCAAACGATTTGGATCAGCTTTCGTAATAAAAAGAAAACGCACCCGAATTCAAGGTGCGTTTGCTAATACTCGGGGCTTGGTCGGAAAATCGTGCTCGGGCTTCGGCTTATTTCTGTTCTTCTTTTTCCTTTTCAGGTTCCGCAGCCTCTTCGCCACCCTGCGCCTTAGCTTGGGCTTCCGCCTCTTCCATGGCTTTTTTGGCTTCGGCCACGCGCTTGGCACGGGCTTCAGCGCGCTTCTCACGCTTTTCGTCCAGCACCTTTTCGCTGCCTAGAAGTTCGACAAACGCCTTCTCGGCGCCGTCGCCCTTCTGCCATGCCGTCCGCACAATTCGGAGATAGCCGCCGTTGCGGTCGCCAAAACGAGGCGCAATGGTATCGAACAGCTTGACCACCGAGTCGTCGGTCATCAGGTAAGAAGCGGCCAATCGCCGAGCCGCTAGATCGCCGCGCTTGCCGAGAGTGATCATCTTTTCGACGTGCGGACGCATGGCCTTCGCCTTTGGAACTGTCGTCTCGATGCGTTCTTCGACAATCAGCGAAGTGACCAGATTCCGCAGCAACGAGCGGCGATGCGCGGTGTTTCGTCCAAGTTTCCAGCCAGCTACTTTGTGGCGCATAGCAAAACCTCAAAAAGTTTCGAGTTTCAGGTTTCAAGTTTCGGGTAATTTCAAACGCGCGCTGCAACCGCACTCGCTCGAAACTCGAAACCCGAAACCTGAAACTGCACTTCTACAGTTCGTCGTCCGCGCCGTAAGCCGACGCCGGCAACACCTGGTTGGAAGTCGGGCCGGGCACCGCGTTGCCGTGCTCGTCGATCTTCATGCCCAGGCTCAGCCCCATCGAGGAGAGAATCTCCTTGATCTCGTTCAGCGACTTGCGACCGAAGTTCTTCGTCTTCAGCATCTCGGCTTCAGTCTTCTGCACGAGTTCTCCGATGGTCTGGATATTCGCATTCTTCAGGCAGTTGTAGCTGCGCACGCTCAGCTCGAGTTCTTCCA
>QIAI01000554.1 GCA_003224995.1 Acidobacteriota bacterium | reverse complement strand
CACTCCAGGTCAGGCGGTGGACGGAATCTTCTACTGGACGGGCAAAGGCTTGAACTGGGATGCTTACGGACACCATCCATCCGGCAGCAATCCCAACGCCCCTTACGCCTGCGTTCCGGATAGCAATGGCTACTACACCTCTAATCTGACGGCCATCAACTACTACGAGTGGTGCCAGGATCATAACAAGCCGCTGGAAAAGGCTCCCTTCGGCAACGTCGCGACTGGCGGTCCGGCGACCTTGCCCGATGCAACCATCCTGGCCAATGGCGCGTGGTTCGGTGGCAGTCCTTACTTAGGCCCCGAAGCGACCATACGCGCAGTAGGGTTCACCGGAACTACTCCTCCGTCCGGAACCATTGCCAATCCCCCGACTGAAGAAGCTGGTTTTGCCTACATGTGGCACTCGCACAACGAGCGCGAGATCACTACCAACAATATTTTTCCGGGGGGAATGATGATGATGATGCTGGTCGATTCCCGGGAATTTCCGATCGACGAGTCGAATTAATTGAGGAGAAGAGCAATGCGATCCAACTATCTCGAAACTTTGAAGACAGCGGTCCTGGCATTAACAGTTCTTCTCCTGGGAGCAAGCGTCTGTTCCGCCCAGCAGCGAGTTGATTTGGCTGCAGGCGCAACGACATTAACCCTGCCTGACGGTTCCACGGTCCCGATGTGGGGCTACAGCTGCGTGCCGTTGCCCAATGACGTCACCTCCACCGCGACTTGCGCGAAGTTGAATCCGACAGCACCAGGTTGGTCGCCGATCGTGATTACCATTCCAACGGGTGCAACCGGCGGCCTGCAGATTAATCTCACCAATAATCTGCAATTCGGCGCGGGCGGCGCGACTAAGATCCCGACCTCGCTGACGATCGTTGGACTGTTGGGCGGTGGTCTTGGACATCCGGGCGGGTTCACCCCAGCTCCCGATCATTCGACCGCGCAGACTGTGACCTGGCCTGCGGCGGATCCCAGCGCTCTTGGGGAGCCGCCAGCGCAAGGGGAACGCGTGCGATCGTTCGGCACGGAAGTGAAGGCAGGAGACGCCCCGGCCCCACTATTGTGGCCGGCCGCCAACCTTAAGCCGGGTACGTACCTGATCGAATCGGGCTCGCACCCCTCGATCCAAGGCCCGATGGGTTTGTTCGGCATATTGGTCGTCACGGCCGCACCCGCCGGAACAACCCGCGGGACCGCCTATGGAAGCGGCGCGACCGCCGTGCTTTATGACTCTGAAGTTCCGCTGCTGTTCAGCGAAATCGATCCGGTCCAGAACAAAGCGGTCGACCTTGCGGTCAACACGTCAGCGTTTACAGAAGAAGCAGTATGGTCTGGACAACCGGGAGCATGCGGCGATCCAACGGTCCACAAATGCTATCCACCGGCAGTGAACTACTCGCCACGGTATTACCTGATTAATGGTGTGGCGTTCGATAAGACGAGTGGTGGCGCTTCGCTGTTCTCGGCCAAGCCAGCTCCACCGGCTTCGGGAACCATATTGGTGCGCCTGGTAAACGCCGGCCTGCGCATGCACGTCCCCTCGATCGTGGGATCGCTGACCGGAGGCACTGCGCTTCCCGGCTTCTCCCTGATTGCGGAAGACGGCAATCCACTGCCCGGCGTACCGCGAGTTCAGAGTGAAGTCTTTATGTCGGCCGGCAAGACGTACGACGTAATGATCAATACGCCGGTCATTCCCGCTAACGGCCCGGCCCCCACGGCCCTCCCCATCTTTGATCGCGAATTGAGCCTGTCAGCTAACGCCACCTCTCGAGATGCCGGCATGTTGGCGTATATCAGCGTTAACGGCTCAGGCCTTCCGGTGGCCCCTGCATCGGCGACCGCAAATCCTGACACCTACAACTCGGTGATTGCCGACAAGACCTTCACCGTGTCAGATCCCAGCAAAGGCGTCATCGCGAATGACGTCAATGTCATGGGGGTGAAAGCGACGGTGCTCCCAACCAAGGGCACGCTGACGCTCAATGCGGACGGTACCTTTACGTACATTCCCTCTGCAGGTTGGACAGCTCCGGATTCGTTCACCTACCAGGCGAACGGCCCTCTTGGCCCGACTGCTATCGTGACACTGAGTGAGGCGCCGGCGGAGGGAGCCGGGAGTATCAATGTCGGTGACGATTCGTACACGTCGAAAGTCGCCACAACCCTGAGCGTGAAGTCTCCGGGTGTGCTTGCCAACGACACGGACGCATCCGGCTATCCCTTGACCGTGAACGTCGTGACGGCGGGCAGCATCGGGCCGTGCACGGGTGGTGCCACTTCGAACTGCGTTGCCGTTGCCCCCGATGGATCATTCGTCGCGTACGCAGCTCAGGGAACCTATGATTTCTCCTACAACGTGAAGAGCGCCCGCGGCACGGTGAGCGCCAACACCGCTAAGGTTACGCTGACCTTCCCAAAGGGTAGCGGTCTGGTCGTGAAGCTGATCGATGGCAAAACGAAGGGCGACGCCGGCTCCGACTATCGCTGGATCATTGAAGAAGATAAAACCTTCTACATTGATCCGAAGAACACGACTACCGTGGGCACCAATGTTCCGCTGGCCTTCGGCACGAACTTCCACACCAGCTACATGCCAGTCGTAGCGCAAGGCTGCACGGGCGAAATCTCCTGCGAATCTGGCCAGACTCTGTCGGGTCAGCCGGCAGTCTGCGACGTTGGGAACGGCGCATGCCGTACGGACGGATCCCGCAAAGTCGCATCCATGCCCGGCGATGTTGTCCTGGATCCGGGCAAACGCTACTACATCTCGGTTCTGCCGGGTGATGCCGGCGACGGTGGGCACGCCATGGGCGGCTCCCAGATTGCGGCTGCATGCAATGTTGTGCCTCCGGCGACAACGTGCAGTGGCAGCTTCGGACCGGTCAACATCATCGTGGAGCCGATGGATCTGCCGACCGCACAACTGTCGGTGTTCGTATTTGAAGACGATCATCCGCTTAATGGTGAACATGATGCCGGCGGCGGAGTTGATGTTCTTTCGCCGAATGAGCCTGGCCTGGGAAGCTTCAACGTCACCTTGTTCGACGATGTGGGCGGCACCGGCGATGCCGCGGGGCAAATGACCTATGACATGTTCAACATGCCATTGTCGAACGCCCTGGCGGGAACGATCGATCCGGCTACGGGATTCGACGCTTGCCCGATCTCCAAGGGATCACGGACGGTGGTGGCAACCTCCTCAAACCCCGGAGGTCCAACTGATACCGGCGTCACGGGCATGATTCCCGTATGTCCGAGATACGAAGTCGATGGCGTTACGCAATCTCCTTTGGCGGGACAAGCCATCGTTGCCAACCTGCCACCGGGACGATACGGCGTAGTTGCCACGCCGGGCGCCGATCGGATTGCCAGAGGCGAACATTGGCTGCAAACCAACACGCTCGATGGCGGCGCAGCCCATGACGCTTTCGTCAAGGCGAGTGAGCCCAGCTACTTCCTGCGCCGACCGTTCGACTGACAGCACGCGCCGGTGCACTAGCGGACTCAAGGGTAAGGTCACGGGCGTGCACATGAGCCGCACACCTGATGAGCGTCTCTACAGCACCGGTACGCGCGACACCTTCTCTTACACCCGTTGCTTTGTCAGCTTGGGAAGTCCCGATGGAGCCGAATTCGACTTCACCACTTGCGATGACAAAGGCAATTTTGCCTTCACTGGAATTCCGAATGGCGATTGGAAGATCACCGTTTTCGACCAGTGGAACGACCAGATCGTGGACGGCATTTCGACGCCGGTTCGTCTAACCACTGGCTCGACCGTCGATCTGGGCAATGTGGCGGTTCATGCCTGGAAGCAGAATCTTTACACTCGCACCTTCTTCGACCAGAACTGGGACGGCCTCTCACAAGATGACGAACCTGGTCTGTCGCTGGTGCCGACCAACATCCGCTTCCGTGATGGCAGCATCTCCAACTTCAACAGCACCGACCTGGGGGGATTCGCCGGGTTCAACGAAG
>QIAI01000624.1 GCA_003224995.1 Acidobacteriota bacterium | reverse complement strand
ACAGCTCAAGCCCGCGACCAGCCACGGCACCCGGCTTCCCCCGCGAAAATATTCCGCAGCACTGCGGTTGAAGCGCATTACATAAAATCCGACCAGCACCATTAACATGGCGTACAGGCCGATCACGGCGTAATCCAACACGTTTACGCGGTTCATTCAAAAACCAGGGGCTCGCTATTTCTTATACTGCGTTGCGGGAAAAAAGAGAAGCAAAGAGATACCAAAGAAAAGAAATGAGCGACAAACGATGTTAGACTGGCCGCGCATGCTCCGCCCCAGCATCATTGTGTGCGCCGGAACGGACCTGTTCCATTCATTCTTCCCGCCCGTGCTTCAGCGCCGATTGTCTCGACTGTCTCGGTGGCAAAGGGCTGGTTCCACTGAACTCACGAGCGCGCTCAGACGAAAACTTGGCTCCGCAGATGCGCTGGTCACTACTTGGGATAGCCCGGCATTTCCCGAGGATCTGCCCAAACTAGCTCCCAAGTTGCGCTTCATCGCGCATTGCGGAGGAGAAGTGAAGTCGCGCTTCGCACGTTCACTTTTCAATCGATTGACCATCTGCAACGCGCCCGAGCCCATGGCACTTGCTACTGCAGAAATGGGTGCGGCCTTACTCGCCTACTGTGCACGGAACATCGATTTCTATCGGGATGCCTTGCGCACCCGTTCCAATCGAATATATGAAGACCTGCACTTGCACGGCGCCCCTGAGTCGCTGATTGGGCGAGAAATCGGAATGATCGGATTCGGCAGGATCGGGCGGGCCCTGGTGGACCTTCTCCGTGGATTTGATTTGCGTTGGCGCGTCTATGATCCCTACGCATCGAGATCGCTTACGAAGAAGTATCCGATTCGTTTTGTTGGGCTGGACGCGGTTCTATCGGAAGCTCACCTGCTCGTGCTCACCGCGGCTCTCACCGAGGAAACTCGCGGCCTGCTGAACCGCAGTCGCCTTTCTCGCCTGCCCGACGGCGCTACCATCATCAACATTGCGCGCGGCGGGCTGATCGATTTGCCTGCGCTGACGCGAGAAATAAAACGCAAGCGTCTCCGTTGTGCTCTCGACGTTACGGACCCGCCCGAGCCCCTTCCCCTTACTCACCCCCTGCGCACCTTGGCGGGCGCAATCGTCACACCGCACATTGCGGGCAGCAATCGCCGCGTGCGACACGAAATCGCGGAAGTCGTGCTCGACGAAATCGAGAACTTTTTCCGCCACCGCAAGGTTAAAAATCGCGTGACCACCACCATGCTCGACCGGATGACCTAGGAATGAAGCTCTCGTTCTCCACTCTCGCGTGCCCCAATTGGACGATGCCCGATATCATTTCCATTGCTGCTGCCGCCGGGTATGACGGGATCGAATTGCGTTTCGTGGAAGGAGAGGACTCCATCTGGAAACTGCCTGTTTTTCGAGGAAGCACGCTCGCTCTTACCCGGCGAACCCTGTCTGATTGTGGACTGAGCATCTCGTGCCTCGATACCAGTTGCCGTTTCTGGCTGGATGAAGGGGAGCGCATGGCCGACCTTGGCGCCGCTCTCGGCGTCCCCGGCATTCGTGTATTCGGCGACACCATCCAGCCCGGAGCCGATCGGACCTGCACCCGTGCCTGGATTGCCGACTCTGTTCAGAAGCTCTCCGGCAAGATTGCGTCGAAGGGCGTTGAAGTTTGGCTGGAGACCCACGGTGACTTTGCGAGCGCATCTGAAACCGCCGGCATTCTCGCCGAGGCCTGCTCTCCCACTGCCGGAGTGGTCTGGGACCCGACAAACTGCTTTCTTGAGTGCGGGGAGCGGCCTCAGGAAGGTGCGGCTGGCCTCGGCGCCAGCATTCGCCACGTGCATCTTAAAGACTTGCTCCGGAAAGACGACAAATGGGAACTGGTGCTTACAGGCGAAGGTAACTTTCCACTCGCGGAAGTTCTATCGGTGCTCCGGCAGCTCAAGTACACCCGCTTTCTATCGTTCGAATGGGAGAAGAAATGGCATCCCGAAATTCCAGATGCCACGATTGCACTTCCCCATTTCAGCCGCTGGTTTCGGGAGAATTTTGAATCGTGAGCGACCGCGCAATTCTCCGCAAGCTTCATGGAAGCGACGTTCCAGCGGCTTTTCAGCTATCCACCGAAGCCGGCTGGAATCAGACTGCAGACGATTGGAGTATGCTGATCGACCTCGCACCAGAAGGCTGCCTGGGAATAGATGTCGGCGGCGAACTCGCTTCTACTGCCACCCTGCTGTGTTACGGTCGGCGTCTCGCATGGATTGGAATGGTACTCACAAAAATTGCATTTCGGGGCCGTGGCTATGCTCGACGCTTACTGACCGAAACCCTGACTCTCGCCGACCAGATGAAAATCGAATCCGTGAAGCTCGATGCTACCGAGCAAGGGCAGCCTTTGTATGAGAAGCTCGGGTTCCGGCCCGAACAGCCTGTCGAGCGTTGGGCGAAGACGGAGCCTCCTTCACCAAGTTCCGCCGATCTTAACTCTGCAGGCGATGTCGCTCCCGATTGGCATGCTGCAGATCCGGCAGCATTCGGTGTAGACCGCACGCCACTGCTCCAGAGTTTGGCTCATCGGCATGCGCCGCTCACGAGCGGCCGGTCGTACTTGCTCACGCGTGCTGGCCGCCTGACGCACTATATTGGGCCAGGCGTCGCTGGTTCTCCGGCACTGGCTCGCGCGCTCGTGAATCGCGCACTGCTGATTCCGAATCGGGGTGGTTTCTCGTGGGACATCCTGATCGAGAACACGGCCGCGATGACTCTGGCGCAAGATCTCGGATTTAGTCCGAGGCGCCATCTTCTCCGCATGGTTCGCGGCAAGGACCTCCGGGGGCAAGAGCAATCCATATTCGCCATCGCCGGTTTTGAGTTGGGATAAGAATGGAAATCCAGAACGTAGCTGATCTCGAAAATCATCTCTCCCGGCCCACCGACGCCGATGTCTCTGCGATGGCAGCCCTCGATGGTGATCTGCTCATTCTTGGGGTCGGCGGCAAGATGGGCCCCAGCCTTGCCCGCCTCGCCCGCCGCGCTGCGGACCTGGCCGCAACTCGGCCACGCGTCGTGGCGGTCGCCCGCTTTAGCAACCCGGACCTGCCTGCGGAACGCTCTTCCCTCGGAATAGAGCGCGCAAATTCGGAAGCTCTGGTGCCGAGCACCTCACCTGGGCCATGAATACTTTTCTTCCGGGGCTGGTCGCCGAACGCTATCGCAACTCCCGCATCGTCAGCTTCTCGACCGGCAATGTGTACCCATTGCGCCTCGTCGCTGAAGGGGGCGCCACCGAATCCACGCCAGTCGGCCCGATTGGCGAGTACGCGCAATCCGCCCTGGGCCGCGAGCGCATGTTCGAATATGGCTCCGCAAGATGGGGAACCCGCGTCGCGATCCTGCGCCTGAACTATTCCGTCGAACTTCGCTACGGCGTCCTCGTTGATATTGGCCGCGCCGTTTTCGAACGCCGTTCGGTCTCCCTGGCGATGCCCTCCGTAAATGTCATCTGGCAGCGCGACGCGAATTCCTGGTGTCTGCGCTCCTTTGCCCATTGCCAGTCGCCGCCTTTTGTCCTGAACATCACCGGTCCCGAAATTCTTTCCGTCCGCGATGTCGCTTACGAATTTGGAAAGCACTTCGGAATCGCACCCACGTTCGTTAACGACAGCGGATCAACAGCGCTGCTCAACGACGCCGGCAAAGCTCGCACCCTGTTCGGCAGCCCGACCGCCACGCCAGCGCAAATGATCGAATGGATCGCGCACTGGATTCAGCAAGGCGGCGAATCCCTGAATAAACCCACCCACTTCCAGACACGGGACGGAAAGTTCTGATGCCACTCCGTGACCAGCTTCGCTCCGGCCTCGTGATTCCCGCGCACCCGCTCGCCCTCACGGCCAATCGCAAACTGGACGAGCGTCGCCAACGCGCTCTGACTCGCTACTATTTAGCGGCCGGTGCCGGCGGCCTTGCCGTCGGCGTCCACACCACACAGTTCACGATTCGCGATCCCAAAATCGCCTTGCTTGAACCCGTGCTCGCACTTGCCATCGAAGAAGCTCGCGCTCGCGATGTCGTAAAAATTGCCGGAGTCTGCGGCAAACTCACCCAGGCAATGACCGAAGCGCAACTCGCCGCCCGAGTTGGCTATGACGCCGTCCTGCTGAGCCTCGCCGACCTGCGCGATGCCGCCATCCCGAAACTCCTCGATCACGCCCGCGCCATTGCCGGGGTGATCCCGATTATGGGTTTCTATCTTCAGCCCGCGGTCGGAGGCCGCACGCTTTCTTACGAATTCTGGTGTCAGTTTCTTGAGATTGAAAATGTTGTTGCCATCAAGATCGCGCCCTTCAATCGTTATCAGACTCTCGAGGTTGTGCGCGCGCTTGCCCAATCCGGACGGGCTGGAGAAATCGCTCTCTACACCGGTAACGACGACAACATCCTCCTCGACCTGCTCACTTCATTCGACCTGGGAGCCGAGCGCGTTCGCATCGTTGGCGGCCTGCTCGGCCATTGGGCGGTCTGGACCAAAACTGCGGTTACTCACCTTGCGCTTGCGAAGAGCAATGCTGTCACGCCCAATTCGCTCACCCTCGCCGCCCAGATTACCGATGCCAATGCTGCCCTCTTCGATCCCGCACACCAGTTCCACGGATGCATCTCGGGCATCCACGAGATCCTTCGCCGCCAGGGCCTTCTCGCCGGACGCTGGTGCCTCGACCCCGAAGAAGAGCTTTCTGCGGGTCAATCCAAAGAAATCGACCGTGTCTGCCGAGCCTACCCGCACTTGCAAGATGATGCATTCGTAAAGGAGCATCTCGATGAGTGGTTTCGCTAGAATCTTTGCCCTCGTGCTGCTCAGCGTCATCTCCGCACTAGCCGAGGAGCCAAACACAGCGGAGGTCATGTACGCGCAGCAGGACACTCCTCTAACCCTCGATGCCACTTCCCCCTTCTGGATTAGCGCACACCCAGTCTTCATCGAAAAAGACTCTTTCGGTAACCCGGTACCCGCTCTTCGAACTGAAGTTCGCGCCCGGTGGACGGACCATAATCTCTACTTTCTCTTCACCTGCCCGTACAGGCAGCTACATCTCAAGCCTGACCCAAACCCTCATCAAGAAACCAACCAACTCTGGAACTGGGAGGTAGCCGAAGCCTTCATTGGCTCCGACTTTGCGGATATCCAGCGTTACAAAGAGTTCGAAGTCTCTCCGCAAGGTGAGTGGGTCGACCTCGACATCAATCTCCATAGCCCCCATCATGAAGACGGCTGGAAATGGAACTCGGGCTTCGAGGTCCTCGCCAAAATCGACGAGCGGAAACATC
>QIAI01000623.1 GCA_003224995.1 Acidobacteriota bacterium | reverse complement strand
CGGCCGCCAGCCTTTTTCCGGCCAATGCAACCGTCGCGGATATAGCACATGAACAGCAGGCCCTGGTTGGATATGTTCATCCTTACGAGGCGATTCCGGATCCGGCGAAGGATGACTCGATTACGCATGAGTTGCCGGTCGATGTCGCTCTGGGCAAAGTGGACTACATCGAGGTGATCGGATTTAGCGATCACAAGTCAACCGCAGCGGTATGGTATCGCCTGCTGAACTGCGGATTTCGTTTGCCGACGGCCGCCGGCACCGATGCCATGGCCAACTTCGCTTCTCTGCACGGACCCGTGGGTTTAAATCGCGTCTATGCCAATGTTCCTTCCGGGCCTTTGAACATTGCGTCCTGGTTGGGTTCTCTTAAGCAGGGGCGAACCTTCGCTACCAATGGTCCGCTGCTCGGGTTCACGCTCGGGGATCGCGAGATTGGAGATGACCTGAGGCTACCCGCGGGAGAGCATGACGTGAAGTTCACAGCCTGGGCGCGTTCGCTGGTGCCAGTGGATCATCTCGAAATCATTTGCAATGGGAAGATGGTGCGCGATGTGAAACTCAGTGGGGATCGGATGAGCGCTGACGTCGAAGACAAAATTTCGCTCTCGCGCAGCGGATGGTGCCTTTTGCGGGCGTGGAGCGATAAGGCTGAACATCCAGTATTGGACTTGTATCCCTACGCCACTACCAGCCCAATTTATGTGACCGTGGCAGGCTCAACGCCGAAGCCCGTGGAGGATGCCGCCTATTTCATTGCCTGGATCGATCGTCTGATCGAAGGAGCGAAGGCAAACAAAGACTGGAATACTCCGGCGGAGAAGGACGCTGTATTGAGCCTGTTGGATTATGCCCGGAAAATTTATGTGCAGTTAGAAAGATAGATAAGCGTATATTTTTGGCGTGATGATGCAACGATTCAACCGAAGGCGAATACTGGACGCCATACTTTGGTTTACTATCGGATTTATCGTTCACGGAGCGCTGATTTACTACCACCATCATGGGTAGCCGCAATCAAGTTTCAAGTTTCTAGTTTCTGGAAACTAGTAACGTGAAACTAGAAACTGTAGCTTGGGCCAAATCAAACTAAACATGCACCTCTGCTGACTCCTGTTCCATCTCGAGTAATGCCTTCTTTCGTTCGATACCCCAGCGATAGCCTCCCATATCTCCGTTGTTCCGGACTATGCGGTGACAGGGAATAGCGACAGCCACCGGATTACTGGCGCAGGCGCGTGCAACGGCACGAGACGCTGTGGGCTGCCCAACGGCCTTCGCAACTTGACTGTAGGAACGAGTTGCGCCAGAGGGGATGGATTGAAGATACGCCCAGACCCGGCGCTGGAAGGCGGTGGCGTGAATGTCGAGAGGGAGCATGGAGTTCAGTTCTTGCCCGCGCATCTGTCGCAGCAGATCACCTCTCCATGCCTGCATTGCCTCGTCGTCACGGCGGCGGGAAGCGAAAGGAAATTCGTGTTTCAGGCCGTGTATTAGTTCCTCATCAGAATTGGCGAATTGGATGGCGCAGATCCCTTTGTCGGTAGCGGCAATCAGCATGCGTCCCAGGGGCGAGTCGCTGAGGGTGTAACGAACGGGAGCTGCGATCGCTCCGCGGCGGTATTTGTCAGGCGTCATGCCGAGTTGAGAAGCGGTGCGTTCGTACAACCGGCTGCTGGAGCTGTAGCCGGCGTCGTACATAGCGCGCGTGACGGAGTGACCGGCTCGCAAATTACTTTTTAGCTGGTTGAGCCGGCAGGAGTCAGCGTAGGCGCGGGGAGTTATGCCCAGCACCGCTTTGAACGTCCGCTGCAGATGAAAAGGGCTTTGGCGAAAGGCAGCGCCAAGGCGAGCCAGGGTGATGGGTTCGTCGAGATGCTGCTCAATGTATCGGCAAACTGCCTTCACCGTCTCTAGTTGAGGATTGCCGGCTAGAGCCCGAGGACGACAGCGAAGGCAGGCGCGGTAGCCGCGCCGGGCAGGATGGACGACAATATATGCCCGTGGAAGAGACTGCGAAGACGAACATTCCGTCGCAACCCGCATCTCGGGCCTCTACCGCATGCCACCAAAGAATTTCGGAGGAGTAAGCCATCTCGGAAAGTTTTGTCCAGTTGAGTATCGCATTGGTCGTCATAGTGTTCAAAGGGTAAGGCTACGCGGCGGCGTGGGCTATCCGAATCTTGCGGTCAAAACAATTTTATGTGGCTGCGAATTACATCCGGAAATCGTTTCGCTCAGTCGAATTACTTTCGCTTCACCGGGAAGGCTTGGTAGGACTCGAAAACGTGCAGATTTACGCGGGAGAGAATCAAACAGTTCCTAGTCCACGGTTCTCGGTTCTCAGTTTAG
>QIAI01000622.1:1915-2142 GCA_003224995.1 Acidobacteriota bacterium | reverse complement strand
CGCCCGCCAAGGGACGGTAATCCTCCAAGCGAATGTCGTCGGTCTTGGTGGCATCGGCTCGAGCGGGCTGGAACAGGCGCACGAACAGCAGTCGTTCCTTGTCCACCCAGAACTGCGGCGATTTCAAATCCCCCTGCTCCGCGCCGACCACGAATACCGCGCGTCCTTTCCAAGTCTCCTCGTGGAACTTGGTGATATCGAACTTTTCGGAGCGCAGCATCTGCTCG
>QIAI01000622.1:0-1891 GCA_003224995.1 Acidobacteriota bacterium | reverse complement strand
TCACCTCTTTGCCCTGCTGAAAAATCGTGGCGGTACCGTTGACCTTCAGATAGGCCCGGCCGTCCGCCGGGGGCCCGATATCGATTCGCAACTTTGCTGGCAATGATGCCGCTTCATACCAGGTCTCGATCTTCCTGCTTCCGTCCGGGTTGTAGGTGGTGCTCTTCTGAGTGAAGGTTAGGGTGTCATACCAGGAGTTTGCATAATGATCATGCATTGCCCGGACCAGGGCATCCGCGCTCGCAATCTGCTCCGCATGAAAGAGTGACTGCACGATCAGAACGCTCAGTACAACGCGAATTGCTGTCTTCATGGATTGTCTCCAGAGTAGATCTCGAATCTGCCATGCTGTGCCACTCACTCACCGAAAGCGTAAGACGCGCGAATTCTGAAAGGAAAGCAGGATACGCCTGCAGTCGAAGCATTTCTCCCAGCTCCGCTTGCGGTCCGTCCGATTTCTGCGACAAAGACCGGCACGCAAAACTCAAGACGCGCCACTCGGACCTGTTACTAACAATCCCGTTTTCAACGCGTTACCCGATAAAACGCGCTCCCGCTCAATGCGCTATTTCACCGCTAAACCCCGATTTTCGCCCTTCTATTGCCGAACTGATGCCATCTTCCCATCCCTTCAATAGGATAACGATCGAAGCAGTGTAGACCGGAGCGTGTCTCCGGTCGGAGCTCCAAGGTTCAGCCCAGGGATCCAACGCACGCGGACAACGTAGCTGTGTTCATCCCCTCGGAGCCGAAGAGTTTCACGTAAGCGTAGGAAACTAAAGCTAGAGCCTAGAGCCTGATTTCAGCGCCCAAAGCCTAGAGCCTGCAGTCCGAAAGTGAGAGCATGATGCATAAACCTGTTAAGTATGTCGAAAAAGCAGTCACCGTAGCCGCAACAGGAGTCTGGGCAGTTTTCGAAAGCCTGAACCGCATCAAGCCCAATCCCTCGCCGACGCCCAAGTGGTCCGACAAGCCTCTGCTCAAGTCCTACGAGAAATCGAAGCCACCGCTCGGCTGGCCACGCACCACTGACTCACTGTGCCCCAAGTGCGTGCCTGAAATTCGCCAGCAGATTCTGGACGGCGAGCTGCCCCACGAAATTCTGCTCAACGAAAAAGTCGGCGAGATCAAGGCCACCATCATCGAGCGCGACGGCAAGATCCTTATGGTGAAGGATTGCCCCAAGCACGGTCACTTCGAAGACGTGATGTCGATCGACCCCGAGTTTTCGCAGCACCTGGAAGAAGTTTTCCCCGGCCGAGACATCAAGGCACATAACGACGAGAAGCTGCATAACCACGGCTCCTCCACGGTGAAATATGGCCGCGGTTCCGTGCTCACGGTGGACCTGACCAACCGCTGCAACATGATGTGCGACCCCTGCTTCATGGACGCCAACCAGGTCGGCTTCGTCCACGAATTGAGCTGGGAAGACATCAAGACGGTGCTCGACAACGCGGTTACCATCAAGCCCCGGCGCCAGATGTCAGTGCAGTTCTCCGGCGGCGAGCCTACGTTGTCGCCCTACTTCCTCGATGCGGTGCGTTACGCCCGCAAGGTCGGTTACAACTCCGTCCAAGCCGCGACCAACGGGATCGAATTCGCCAAGAGTCTGGAGTTCGCACAGCAGGCGGTCGAAGCTGGTCTGCGCTACGCCTATCTGCAATTCGACGGCATCGGCAACGCTGCCAATTCCCATCGTGCCGTAGGAAACCTGTTCGACGTGAAACTGAAGGCTATCGACAACCTGCACGCTGCCGGTTGCGAGATCGTTCCCGTCGTCACCATCGTGAACGGGATCAATAACGAGCAAGTGGGGCGCATTATCCAGTTTGCCCTCGATAATCCCAAGAAGATCGGCTTTCTGTCGTTCCAGCCGGTCAGCTTCACC
>QIAI01000621.1 GCA_003224995.1 Acidobacteriota bacterium | reverse complement strand
TTTGCGCCGAACGGGAGCCACGGGGCGCGCCTTCACGAGTTCAAGTGTTCCGGTCGAAGGTATTGTTTCTATGACCGACATTCATTTCCCAGCTTGTTCTGAGCTAGTGTGGAGAAACTCGGTTTCAACGCGAGTGCGGCTCGTCAGGGTTGACGTGCGAGCAACGGTCCTTCATTTGCGGATTTGCGGGAACCAGTTCTCGCGAACGGCTCCCATGGTCAGTATCGGTTGGCTGCTCCAGGAAGACTGATCAAAATTGACCAGATTGTCACTAACCCAGAGGCACTCTCTCAAACCAAGCGGGGCTTTTCTGGAAATGTGAAGCGCGGTTCTTGTTGAGCCATGGTTCCGTTTCCCGCGCACCGAAGTCGCGCGGAGTTTAATCCCTTCCATTCAAGTTTGGATGGTGGAATCGAAGCGCCTTCGAGTTGTTGTACGAATACTGTACGAAATAAAGGACGTCGACTGAACCTACTGATCTCAATAGAGTTGAACGCGACGGAACTCGAACCCGCGTACTCCTGAGTGACAGGCGGGCATTCTACGCAACTGAACTGCACATCATCAACAGCAACAACGGTCATGCCCCCTCAGCTTTAGCTTTTCCTCTCATCCCATGATGTATGCAGGCGCTTAGGAAACTAGAGCGCAAAATCGATGTAAAGCTGCGCTCTGCGACAATCGCGACACCCACAAGTCATTCTCAATTAATAAGATGGGGCCCCGGCGTGGAAGGATCTACTGACTGCTCCACCCACGAATAAAAGGGGTTTTGCGATTCAAGCGAGGTTCAAGAATGACCTGTAACTCATTGAAAACATGGTGGCCAGGGACGGAGTTGAACCGCCGACGCCAGCCTTTTCAGGGCTGCGCTCTACCACCTGAGCTACCTGGCCACTTCGTGGGGCACCCGCGCAAGCGATACTCGCACGAGCTGTCCTTGACACGCTCGCTCGATGATGGGACGTCTGTCAATGCAGAAACTTTTTGCAGAGAGCGTGTGGAACGCCCTCGATCCCCGCACTATCGACGTTCTTCTTCGGCAAAGCGCTCCGCTGTCACGCGCTCTGCCTTCCATCCAGCGCACAATTGCCAACGGAAATTGATCGACGTTCCCCAAATCAGAAATCAGCTGGCACGCGGCAATCCTATCGAAAGCAGGGTCATACAGAATCCATCACGCGACCGCGACTGCGGCCGGCAGCAACCGCACTCGACAGAGCTCGGCCACTCCCCACAACTTCGATGCTTCACTTGCCGGAAGCGCTTCCCTTTTGATGCAGCCAGGTGGAAAGCTCCGGCATTTGCCTGGACTTCAGGTCGGAGCAATTCCTGATGCTTTCAAGCGATTGTTTCAATGTCCGCTCCGCGCTGGGGACGCGGTGCACGGAAAAGAATTCATGCACTTGCTCGTGCATGCCGGTATCGCAAAACACGTTTGTAGCTGCGACCACTTCCCCGCTCGTAAAGCCTCCACCCACTTTCTCCACATCCGGCCAGTGCGAGCGCACAAAATCCCAGGCAAGCTGCGCCCCTGCCGGATTCCTCATCACGCCGGCGATCATCCCCAACGTATCCTGGCTCCGCACCGCCGGTGAAATCGCGTAGTCCAGCGTGCGCTGTAACAGTTTGGGATCGCGAAACTGCGAAAGTGAATGAAAGTAGAGATAGTAGCTTTCGAGAGGCGTATCCTGTGCCTGCATCTTCGCCCTGATTTGATCGTAAAGAGCATTGTCGCCGTTTTCCGCAGCGAGCGAGAAGGCCGCAAAGGCTACGGTCGGATCGAGCGAAGCCGGATCTTGCAACGCTTTCGCTGTCAATTTGCGAGCCTCTGCGAGAATCTCCGGATCACGCCCGGCGTAGCCCAAGGTGTGCAGCACCTGTGCCCGCAGTCTCTTGATCTCATCGCTCTCGCCCGGCTTCGGTTGCCAGCCAAGTTCACTTGCAACCGGGCTCAGCAGGCGACGCACCCATTGCTCGAATCCCTCGCGGTCTGAGTCGCTCACCAGGTAGTCACTGATGTACTCAAGTCTCTGGGCCATTTGCGCCATCACCGCGCGAGTACGGTCCGACTGCAAACCTTCCGCCAGAGCCAGGTAGTCGCCAATCTGCTGCTCGCCTACGCGCACGGCAGCCCAGGAGTCCGCGAGCAATACAATGCGCTCCGATGGCGTTAGATCGTGCTCAAGATCGCGGCCCATCGCCCGAATTGCATCCGAAGAATAGCCGGAACGGTAATATCCGCGCCCGCCGGCGTTTGTCATCACCCACGAACCGCAACCGGGAAGGCTGAATCTCTCTTCCTTCTTGGTCAGCAAGACGCACTTGCCCTCCGTCCCACCGCCCTCACTCTTCATGCAAACTGGAACCTGCCACAATTCCTGGCTGCCGCCCTCGAACAGGCGGCGATCAAAAAAGTATCGGTTTTGCGAAAGAATCGCACTCGTAGAGTCCTGCGAGCATTGGGAACGGACGGTAATCATAGGCGCGCCGGGCTGGTTCACGAAGGTCGGCATGATCTGATCGACCGGCTTTTTCGACACCGCGGCCAGCGTTCTCCAGAAGTCGTCGGCGGTTGCGTTGCCATAGGCGTGTTCCTTCAGATATTGACTGACGCCCGCCTGGAAATGATCCGCGCCCAGGTAGGCCTCCAGCATGCGAAGCACCGCCGCCGCTTTATCGTAGGCAATCCCATCAAACAATTCCTGAATCTGAGCGGGAGTTTCCGCCGCCTGGTGAATGGGACGCGTGTTCTGCAATGAATCCGTGTTCAGGCTCGCGCTCGTGCTTTCGTTCTCGGCCAACTCCAGGTGCCATTCCGGTTTCCAGGCTCCCACCGCCTTGGTTTCCATCCAGGTGGCGAAGCCTTCATTCAGCCAGATGTCATCCCACCACTGCATGGTGACCAAATCGCCGAACCACTGGTGCGCCATCTCATGCGCAATCACGGTTGCGACCGTCTGGTGTAATCCAACCGAAGCGCGCTTGTCGTCGAGCTGCAGTTCCGCCTGCCGGTAGGTGATCAGGCCGGTATTTTCCATCGCGCCCGCCGCAAAATCAGGCAGGCCGATCATGTCCAGCTTCTCGAAGGGATACTTGATTCCGAAGTATTGATCGAAGTACTTCATGCACCACTCAGAAACTTCCAGCGCATATTGGTCGTGTGCCTTGCTTCCCGGCGGCCCCCAAATACGAATCGGAATGCCGTCCGCTTCCCCTTCCACG
>QIAI01000620.1 GCA_003224995.1 Acidobacteriota bacterium | reverse complement strand
GGAAGATCAGAGACGCATGGCTGAGGAAACGGTTGATCGGCTAGCCTCTGTGGCTTAACGCGGCTTGGCAACGGACCACACATGAAGACAGGCACACAATCCGAGCGCGAGGCGAGGCAACTCTTCGGATTCTGTATCGTAGACGGAAATCTGGACGAACGACGGGCCCGCCTTGTAACTCAACAAGTACTCCAATCCAAACCCCGTGGTTATTTGCCGCTACTGGAACAGTTTCAGCGACTGCTCAAGCACGAGTATGCGAGACACACCGCCGAGATCGAAAGCGCAGTTCCCTTGCCCGACGATTTGCGTATCCGCGTTCAGACTCGTCTGGCAGATGTATACGGGCCCCGGGTAACTTCGTTGTTCATCCATAACCCGGCACTCATCGGAGGTATGCGTATTAAAGTCGGCAGTGACGTTTACGACGGCAGTGTGCGATCCGGGTTGGCAGCGCTGGCAAGAAGCTTCGGACTTGAAATTGCGAAAGGAAGGCACGCCGAAAGCTGAGAGGGAATCGCTCCTTTCACGAAATGAAAGATGGTGACGCTATATGGCTGACCTACTACAGGAACTTGAACTCCAGATTGCGGGCGTGAAGACGGCAGCAACTCGACAGAACGTCGGTGTGATCCGCGAGGTAGGCGACGGCGTGGCCAGGGTGGAAGGGCTCACCGACGCAATGCTCAACGAGATGCTCGATCTCGGCCATGGAATTACCGGCCTTGCCTTGAACCTTGAAGAGACCGAAGTTGGAGTCATTATTCTGGGTGACTATACCCAACTCCAGGAAAACGATGAAGTCCGCACGACCGGCAAGTTACTGCAGGTACCAGTCGGCAAGAGTCTGCTGGGACGCGTTGTGAATACTCTGGGAGAACCTCTCGACGGCAAGGGGCCGATCGAAAGTCAGGTGTTCTACCCGGTGGAAAAGCTCGCTCCCGGCATTATCCGGCGTAGCCCGGTCCGCCAGCCCGTTCAAACCGGCATCATGGCGATTGATGCCATGATTCCTATCGGCCGCGGCCAGCGTGAACTGATCATCGGTGATCGATCGACAGGCAAAACCACGATCTGTATTGACACCATCATTAGCCAGGCTCGTCTCAACAAGGCCGCCGAGACTTCCGGCGACAAGGATTACCGGCCGCTCTATTGCATCTACGTTGCGATCGGCCAGAAGCAGTCCAACATCGCGCGCATCATCACTGTTCTTGAACAAGCCGGGGCCATGCCCTACACCATCATCGTCGCCTCGCCGGCTTCCGATTCAGCCACGAATCAGTACCTGGCGCCCTTTGCGGGCGCTGCTATGGGTGAGTGGTTTATGGACAACGGAATGGACGCCTTGATTATTTACGATGACCTGTCGAAGCATGCAGTTGCGTATCGGCAAGTATCATTGGTGCTCAAGCGCCCTTCCGGCCGTGAAGCCTATCCTGGTGACGTGTTTTATCTCCATAGCCGTTTGCTCGAAAGGGCGGCGCGCGTGGGAGAGATTGAAACTCAGGCTGGCGACGTTTCCGCATACATTCCCACCAACGTAATTTCCATCACCGATGGCCAGATTTACCTGGAAACCGACCTGTTTTACCAGGGTATGCGTCCGGCTATTTCGGTAGGACTGTCGGTCTCGCGGGTGGGCTCCGCCGCGCAACTCAAGGCCATGAAGCAAGTGGCCGGACAGCTAAAAGGAGATCTCGCACAATTCCGTGAATTGGCGGCCTTCGCGCAATTCGGCTCGGAACTCGACGCCAAGACACAAGCCCAGATCGACCGCGGCAAGCGCATTATGGAGATATTCAAGCAAGCTCAATACAGTCCAATTCCAGTGCAGACGCAAGTCGCCATTATCTGGGCAGTACAAAACGGTTATTTGGATGACGTGCCCTTAAATCGGGTCAAGGAGTTCCAGATCAAACTGACGGAGTATCTGAGTACCCGAAAGCCAGAGTTACTCGCACGCATCGCAGAGGAAAAAGCACTCGATGCTGGCTTGACAGCTGATGTGAAGGCGACCACTGACGAGTTCAAGCAAACTTGGAGCTGACTCCTACGAATTGCGGTTCATTCAGCGCAACTTCAGAACCTCGGACGATTGATTTATGAACAGCCCACGTGACTTGCGGCGGCGCATACGGTCCATCAGCAGCACTGCGCAGATCACCAAAGCGATGCAAATGGTGGCCGCATCCAAGATGCGCAAAGCGCAGCTTGCGGCTCTTGCCGGACGTCCTTTCGTACAGATGCTATACCGAATCCAGCGTGAAGCAACTACTCGGATGCTTGACTTCAGCCATCCATTGCTCTCACGTCGTGAAGTTCACAAACGCGCCGTCGTTCTGGTCGGTGCGGACAAGGGTCTCTGCGGTGCGCTCAACAATAACGTGTTTCGACTTGCAGCTGAATTCGATCCCCAGTCGACACTCTTTATCACTGCAGGCCGAAAAGCTGCGCAGTTCATCGCGCGCACGGGCCGGCAGTTGGTCGCTGAGTTCGCGTATGGCGACACGCCTGGTTTCTCGGAGGCCAGATCCATTGCAGCTTTCGCCCGTGACCTGTTCTTAAAGCGGGAAGTGGATGAGGTTCTGATTGTCGCAACTCGTTTCGTCAATACTCTCACCCAACATCCACTCTTCCTTGAATATCTGCCGATCGGCGAGATCAGAGCCATGAAGATTCCGGGCGTCAGGTCCGAGGAGGAACTGGCGGCGGACACGACCGAATCCTTGTTTGAGCCCAGCCCCGAATTCGTCTTGAGTTACTTGCTGTCGCACTACCTGGACATCTTTCTCTATCAGGTGTTGCTCAATGCCAAAGCCAGTGAGCAAAGCGCTCGTATGGTCTCGATGAAGAACGCCACGGACAGTGCCGAGAGCTTGATCAAGGATTTGAAGCTTGAATATAACAAGCTGCGGCAAGGCAACATCACCAAGGAATTGCTGGAGATTGCCGGTGGGCAGTCGAATTGACGCAATTTCTATTGAATACCGTCTCGCAGCAAGTGAGTATAAATATGAACAAAGGCAAAATTGTTAAGGTCCTCGGTCCGGTCGTGGACGTCGAATTCCCGGAAGCGCTGCCCGGAATCTACAACGCTCTCACCTGTGAGTACAAGGTTCAGAACGAGCCTGCAAAAATAACTCTCGAGGTCCAGCAGCACCTTGGCGCCAATTGGGTGCGGGCCATCTCGATGTCGGGCACCGAAGGTCTAAAGCGTGGCTTCGAGGTTACCGACAACGGCGCGCCAATCTCCATGCCGGTCGGCGAAGGAGTAATGGGTCGCGTGTTTGATGTCACCGGCAATCCAGTGGATGAACGCGGCCCTGTAAAGGCCGAAAAGTACTACCCGATCCATCGGCCGGCGCCCCCTCTTGTGGACCAATCGACCTCTCCGCAGCTGCTCCCCACCGGGATCAAGGTAATCGATTTGATATGCCCATTCCTGAAAGGCGGAAAGGTTGGAGCTTTCGGGGGTGCGGGCGTCGGCAAGACCGTCGTGATTATGGAGCTGATTAACAATATCGCCAAGCTTCATGGCGGCGTTTCCGTTTTC
>QIAI01000105.1 GCA_003224995.1 Acidobacteriota bacterium | reverse complement strand
TGGGCGTGGGGTGGTGGATGGCTCGCACAGCTCGGGAGCAACGTGGGACTAGGCAAGGGGTATTGTGACTTTGCCGGCTCGGGGGTGGTGCATGCCGTAGGCGGTTTGACTGCCTTGGCAGTTGCGCTGATCATCGGTCCGCGAATTGGTAAGTTCAACCGAGATGGTTCGAGCAATGCGATCCTGGGACACGATATCTCGGCTGTGATGATCGGCTGCTTCATCCTTGCCTTCGGATGGTTCGGATTCAATCCTGGAAGCACGCTAGGCGCCTCAGCAAACGGCAATCTCCGTATCGGATCGATCGCGGTCAACACCATGCTGGCAGGCTGCACCGGCACATTTGGTGCGCTGCTTTACATGTGGTGTCTCAAGGGAAAACCGGATGCCTCGATGAGCGGCAACGGCTTGCTGGCTGGGTTGGTGGCCATCACGGCTCCAAGTGGGTTTGTCAACACGGTGAGTGCAGCCATCATCGGCCTGATTGCCGGTGTTCTGGTTTGCTTGAGCGTCTCCTTCGTTGAGAACATGATGAAAGTGGACGATCCCGTCGGCGCGATTTCCGTGCACGGCACCAACGGCTTGTGGGGAGTATTGTCCGTGGGTCTGTTCGCAGACGGTACGAGCAACTACGGGGGGAGCTGGAATGGTGTCACGGGTTCCGTCACTGGCCTCTTCTATGGCGATGCAAGCCAGCTTGCGGCACAGCTGGTGGGGATCGCAACCTTACTCGGCTTCGTCTTCACTTTTAGCTTCCTTCTAAACCTGATGCTCGAATTTTTCGTCGGGCATCGAGTCTCCGCGGAAACTGAGGTAGCAGGTCTCGATCTTCCAGAGATGGGCCAGCTCGGCTATCCCGAATTTGTCTTTCGGGAGGAATCTCCGGTGTTTGCCGAGACTCCGCGAGAGTTTGCGGTGGCCTAGTGCTCGCGTAGCTTGGGTTGAAACGAACGGCAAGGCGCAAACTGTCGGTTCGCGCCTTGCCATCCCTCTGTAGACGATATCCGCTGCCATGATCACTCGCTGAAATACAGCTATGAACAACATCTGCAAAAGTGAAATGTCACTCCCCGACGTGAAGACCAATGCGGCTTTGCGCGCCTGCGTCTCGTCCCTTGCGCTCGCTTCCATATCATCCAACACGCAGAATCTATTGCTGAGGATGTTCGCGGACCCGTACCTGCTTGAGAAGGAAGACCGTGTCAGCTTGGTAGAACAGCTGCGGGAGGGTGTTGCGCAATACCCGCACGTATCGGAGCTACGGGTGCTTCTGGGAATGGCGCTGTGCGTTAACCTGGATCCTCAGGCCGCAATTGAGCAGCTTGAAGAATCGGTCCGGCTGGCCCCGAACAGTTTCATCGCGCAACTGAAGCTCGGCGAGTTATGGATGCGGTTGCGAGCGTGCGACAAAGCTGAAGAGCACACACGATTGGCTTCTCTTTTGGCGCAGAGTCTTGCGCAGTCGGAAATGGCGCGCCGTCAGGCGGCGGCGATTCGTACACTGCGGCGCGAGGGAATCGAGCGCGGTGGTTACAAAACTCCATGGTCATGGATCACGCGCCCGCTTCGCCGCCTATGGACCAGGAATGGAAGCCAGCCTTCCGAGGCGTTGGACATCAGCTAAATCATGCAACCAGCTCTTCAGCTTGCGCTGCTGCTGGCGATCCTACTCCCGTCATGCAAAATTGCCGCCTCGCTGTTTAGTCGTCTCGGAATTCCCCCCATCTTGGGTGAACTGCTGGTGGGCGTAGTTCTTGGCCCCGGCGCCATTAACCTGCTGCATCTTCATCTGTTCGGGGGAGGGGAGGCAACCGGAGCCCTGATGCTTCTGGCGCAGCTCGGGGGACTAGTGTTGATGTTCGTTGCGGGGATTGAGACCGACATCGACCGCATGCGCGAAGCCAGCGTAACTGCTTTTCTCGTCGCCCTCTCTGGTGTCATATGGCCCTTTTTCCTTGGCGCCGCTGTAGCGCATATCCTGGGTCTTTCCTGGCAGACAGCCTTCTTTCTGGGGGGAGCCCTCACCGCCACCAGCGTTTCGATTTCTGCGCGGACCCTCATGGACGCAGGCAAAATGTCTTCCCCTGAGTCCACCATAATCCTAGGTGCAGCAGTAATCGACGACGTGATGGGTTTGTTTGTGCTGGCATTCCTTGCCGCGGGCTCGACCACAAAAGGTGCAAGTTTTGGCCTGGCCCCGATGGCCAGTGCCTGGTTACAACAACGATTTCCTTCCGCGGGAAACCATCCGTTGCTGGTCCTAATGACGCTCATCAGCGTGTGCGTCCTTGGGTTTTTCCTGGTGGGATATGGGGCGGCGCAACGGTGGCTGGACCCGTTAGTCCTCCAACTGCGTAAACTCTCCGCCAATGAGGCAGTTCCGAGTTGCGTCCTCGCGTTGGTTCTAATCTACGCCATCTCCGCCGAATGGCTTGGGAGCGTGGCGGGCATCACAGGCGCGTATCTGTTGGGCTACGTATTTGCCGGATCAGAACTAAAGGCGGACGTCGAACGCAGCTTTTATGCCATAGGTCACGGCCTGTTGATTCCTCTGTTCTTTGTTTCGATTGGTTTGTCCAGCGATTACCGTGCGCTGTCGGGCCATTGGACCTTGCTGCTCACAATCTTTGTGGTTGCGATTATCAGCAAGTTGATGGGATGCGGGCTCGCCGCACTTGGCTCCGGGATGAGTTGGGTGCGCAGCATTCGTATCGGCTGCGGAATGATCTCCCGTGGTGAGGTTGGCTTGATAGTGACCGCAATGGGTGCGAGCACCGGCATTTTTGGCCGTTCTGACGTCGCGGTGATGGTGGCCGTTGTGCTTCTCACGACTCTTGTGACTCCGCTGCTGTTGCGAGCGGCATTTGAGTTGAAAGACGAGGATGACTTTGAAGATGCGAACAGTAAACTGCAGCAGGGTCTGGCGTTGACCAGTTCCGAAAGCGCTCGAAGAGCAGATGTGGGGCCGGACGACCCTGCGGATGAGCCGACAGAAGACGCTAGCTACAGGATCGGGCTGCAGCATAGTCGGAATCTAACGATATTCTCTGGAACCAAACCCATTTCAGAGTGATCTTTTCGCAAAGACTCTTGCCCGAGGATGGGATCCGTTGGCAACAAGCGCCATTGGACGGCCTGTCAGCCGACACTCGTAGAACAGGCGAAGACGCTGCGAACGGGCCTGATTTCATTCAGAGCAATCCAGACGGAACACCCGAGGCAAGTAATAATCGATGCCCATGCGACGACCTGAAGCCACGGATACCCAGATACAGTTCCTGGATTCACGTTAGCTACGATGGCTTGGAGTCGTGCTGGGTTGGCACCTTGCCGTTGCCGGTCCGCGATATAGGTGGCAAAACTTGGGCTGACATCACTCACTGCCCGCAAACGCAATTGTACTGAGCAGTGCATTGGCGTCCTGGCGTGAATCCAATCTGGTGTGTTGGACCACGATTGGGACATATGTCTCGCAACACCAGAACGATGCGATACTGTGGCGGCAGCCTCTGAATTGCCTGTCTCAATCGGGCCGCCTCCTCACTGCGAATAGCTAAGCGCTCAGGATTGATGGTACCGTCGCCACTCAACCGCTCCAGTTCCTGCCGATCCGGCATTAGATCTTCCAGAGACAGATTTTCCTTCGGGGCAAACTTGCTGCGGCGACGGCTCATTAAGCAGCGAGTCTTCGCCACCTTATAAAGCCACACCAGGAGCGCTTTCGGACTCTCGAACTTCGCCAACTGCGGAACCGACTTTACTAACACTTCTTGCATGGTGTCTTCAGCGTCTTCCCGCTGGCCACAAACCCGCATACTAAAAGAGAAGACGGTGTTTTGTAACAGCGCTAACGCTTGTTCAGCCGCATCATTGCCACCCTGCTGCAAGAGCTCAACGGCTTGGTCTATTTCGGAGCGCATTCAATTCAATGTAGCACTTCACCTCACTTTCGTAACCCCGGTTCCGGGTCGAATCACGCAGAAACGTGCCCCGAGTCACAGAAAAGATCAGATGTGGATTTGTATTCTATCAATCAGTTGCGAAGTATCGAAACTACGTAGTTGGGCTGCGAGCAGCGCAGCATTGCTGACATTGGCCAGCAGGAGCACACACACCGTCAGATTTCGTATCTCCACTAAAGAAGAGATCTCCTCAGAAGAATTTCGTGAACCAAAAGTCGATGCGTGAGCCCTGAAAGTATTCCCACTCTGATTTCAAAGTCCGTGTGTTAAGCAGGCGATAGTCCGAGAGAATTCCCCATTTGGTCGGCCCTCCAGCGCTCCCCGGGAATTTCCCGGAAAAGAGCAGCGCAGGTGCGAACAACCCATCCTCCCGCTCTTTTGACCCTCGATTTCCTGCCAGCGACATCTTTCGCTATTAGCTGAGCCCGACTGGCCGAGGTACGATAGCAAGATCGTAGGTTTCGTACAAGAGTTGCATCCCGACTGCGTCATCACCGGACCGTTCGTCTTGGGCAGTTTTTCAACGCCTCGATTTCCTGCGGCGAGATTCCCTCACCGGAATAAATGCCGGCTAAACGTTTTGAAACCCGCGAAAAGCCTGATATCTTGCGGATGTACCCATGTCTTCCTCAAAGCACAACAAACCAAAACAAACCGGGAAAGTCGCCAGCATCTCCGACGTCGCTCGCGAATCGGGGGTTTCGATCTTCACTGTGTCTGCGGTGGTCAACAACAAGAGCCATGTGGGCAAGAATCTTCGCGAGCGGGTCGAAAACGCGATTCGGAAACTGAATTACCGTCCTAACCTGATCGCCCGCAGCCTCAGCAAACAGAAGACGCAAACTATTGGCATGATCGTGCCAGACATCGTGAACCCTTTTTTCCCCATGGTGGTACGCGGGGCGGAGGATGCGGCGCGAAAGCAGGGCTACAATCTTCTGCTTTGCAACAGCGATGACAGCCTGCCGAAGGAAGAGGCCGCGGTTGAACTCTTGCTTTCGAAGCGGGTTGACGGAATTCTGCTCACGAAGGCTGCCGGGGATTTCTCGCCCTCCCTACGCCAGATGATCCAGGAAGTGAACATCCCTTTCGTGCTGGTAATGCGTACCTATGCAGACCTGACCAAGGACGCGGTCGTCAGTGACGATTACCAGGGAGCCTACGAGGCGGTGTGTCATCTGGCGCGCTCCGGGCGCAGCCGCATCGGCCTTATCAGCGGGCCGCTAAAAATCAGCAATGCAAAAGAGCGCTGGCGCGGGTTTCGCGCTGCCCTGGAAGAACAGAACCTGCCGTACCAACCCGAACTGGTAGTTGAAGGAGATTACCGGATCGAATCCGGCTTTCGCGCGGGGCACGCCCTCCTATCGCACCGGCCGGATGGAATTTACGTCGCCAACCATCTGATGACCATTGGATTACTGCAGGCAACTGAGGAAATGGGGCTTCGGTGTCCCGAAGACTTCGGGCTGGTGAGCTTCGACGACTATCCGTGGCTGGGGGTTTTCCGGCCGCGACTGACGACGGTGGAACTGCCGAAGTATCAATTAGGCTCGGAAGCCGCAGAGTTGTTGATCCAGCGGATTGGCGGGGATGATGGCAAACCCGTGCTCAAGAAACTGTTGCCAGAGCTTCGGATCCGCGAGTCGTGCGGGTTTGCTCAGTTCGTGTCCGGTGATCACCGGCGGTTGAAACCATCCGAACCAATCAGTGACTCTCTCGCCAAGAAGTAGAGCCGTATTTTCGCGGGGACGAGAAGGAAAGTTTTTTCTTTCAATGGTGATCCCAGCTGGGACGTCACACAATTTCGTCTAATGGGCCGCGGAAAAATGGCGTGATATGCCAAAAATTGCCCCCAGGCGCTGCAGCCCAGACCTGGTTTTAAGGGCATAGTGGCACGACCGAGGTCGTGCCCTTCCCGATGGTCCAAACCGGGGACATCGATTCGCGATCCATCCGGACTTTTTCCGAGGCCTGCTAAGCGCTTTGATTTGAGACTAAAAGACACTTTTTCTTGTGAATGCCGACCTGTTTTCTCACTCCCGTGCCAAGGTCTGTAACCCGTTAACACGCCTTTAACCAAGCCAATTTCAAGATAATTCAGGGGATGTTGCGCTCAAGAGAGCATTTTCGATGAGTTCTGCAACTTTGTTCTTGACCTATCTAATTCATCATTGATATAAGCGCAGCCTATAAACGTTTTGATAGATTGTCCGATTTAAACAGATTCGTGAGCCGGAAAGCAGTCCTCGGAGGAAATTCATGAGAATGAATCGACGTAACCATTGCGGAACCGGTGCGGCGGCAGGCATTGCCGGTGGACTCGCGAGACATTCCTGCTTCGTGCTGCTCGTCCTGGCAATGATCTGCGGTGTGAGCGGGCGGTCCCTTGCAAAGATAGACGCCGGAGTCTCGGGCATTGTTACCGATTCGAGCGGTGCTGTGGTCCCTGGCGCATTTGTGCAGATGAAGGCGGTTGAGACGGGAATCGTGCAGAAACGACAGACCAACGTCGACGGATTCTATGCTTTCGTGGACCTTCCGCCTGGGCATTACGACATCGAGGTAAGCCAGTCAGGTTTTGGCACATTCCGCCAGACCGGCATCGTGTTGGATGTGAACTCGGCGAAGGTTCTGAACGTCACCTTAAAAGTGGGCCAGATCAGCGAAAAGATCGAGGTATCGGCCGACGCGGTGCAGTTGGATACCGCCAGCACGCAAAACGGGGAAGTCATCCGTGCAGAGACCATCACAGCGGTGCCTCTGGTGACGCGCAGCTACACTGATCTTTTGGCTCTGCAACCGGGAGTCACCCCGGTCTCCTCCGGCCTGGCGGGCGGGCAGGGCGGCCAGTTCAGCGCCACTGGCTTCACGTTCAACAACGTTTCCGGGGACCTGAACGCGGGAAATCTTTCGGTCAACGGCCAGCGTGAATCCTCGAATGGCTTTTTGTTGAATGGAACCACCGTGCAGGAGTTCGCTTTTTCCGGTGCCGGGATAATCCCGAACCTGGACTCGATTGCCGAGTTCCGTATCGTGACCAACAATTTCGACGCGGAATACGGGAACTATGCGGGCGGCCAAATTAACGTCATCACGAAGTCGGGCGCGAACAGGTTCCATGGCAGCGCTTTCGAGTTTTTGCGCAACCGGTCATTCGATGCGCGGAATTACTTTTCTTCGGTACGAGACGATCACAAGCAGAACGAATTTGGGGGCACCGTCGGCGGGCCGATCGTGCACGACAAGCTCTTCTTCTTTGGGGACTATCAGGGCAACCGCGTGATCCAAGGCCAGAGCGGCTCTAGTGGAAACATTACCGTTCCAACCGTGGCGGCGCGCCATGGTGATTTTTCCGCCCAGGTTTCTGCCTTGACGGGAGTGGTGCAGGGGCCCGCGTGGGCACAGGCTCTTTCTAATACCCTGGGATATACGGTCACGGAAGGCGAGAACTACTATTTGCCTCAGTGCGCTGACACCGCTACTTGCGTCTTCC
>QIAI01000579.1 GCA_003224995.1 Acidobacteriota bacterium | reverse complement strand
CGCTCTTCTGCGCTGGACGACCGAAGAACAGCGCAAGCGCTACCTGCCGCGCATGGTCGCCGATACCGTCGGCGCCTACGCGCTCAGCGAAGCCGGCTCCGGCTCCGATGCTTTCGCCCTCCAGACCAAGGCCGAACTCAAGGACGGCGACTATGTCCTCAACGGCCGCAAGCTCTGGATCACCAACGCCAAAGAAGCCGGACTTTTCATCCTCTTCGCCACCGTCGATCCGGCCGCCGGATACAAAGGCATCACCGCCTTCATCATTGAGAAAGATTTCCCCGGCTTCACCGTCGGCAAGAAAGAAGACAAACTCGGCATCCGCGCCTCTTCCACCTGCGAGCTGATTCTTGAAGACTGCAAAGTTCCCAAGGTGAACGTCCTCGGTGAAGTGGGCAAGGGCTACAAGATCGCCATCGAGACGTTAAACGAAGGCCGCATCGGCATCGGCGCGCAGATGCTGGGCGTCGCCCGCGGGGCCTGGGAGTACGCCGCCAAGTATGCGCAGGAGCGCAAGCAGTTCGGCAAGCCTCTGGCGGATTTTCAGGGCGT
Source organism: Acidobacteriota bacterium (assembly GCA_003224995.1). Classification (GTDB taxonomy): domain Bacteria; phylum Acidobacteriota; class Terriglobia; order Terriglobales; family Acidobacteriaceae; genus Gp1-AA133. Next base: position 3,646 of record QIAI01000579.1, on the reverse strand, counting down.
ACAGTTCCAGATCGCCCAGATGGCCACCGACATCGAAGCCGCCCGCATGCTGGTCTATAACTCCGCCCGCATGAAAGACGCCGGCATGAACTTCGTCAAAGAAGCTGCCATGACCAAGCTCTTCTGCTCGCAAGTCGCTGAGCGCGTGACCTCGCTCGCCATCGAGATCTACGGCGGCTACGGCTTCACCAGGGACTACCCGGTCGAAAAATACTGGCGCGATTCCAAGATCGGCAAAATCTACGAAGGCACCTCAAACATGCAACTGGCCACCATTGCCAAGCTGGTCATGGGCGGTAAATAGTAAGAACGCAGTCTTCCCGCTGGCTGTCGGCGAGGACGTCTCGACAGCGCAGCAACACCGCGCCGCGCCGCAAATACCGTCGGGGCGCATCCGCCTTTTAAACGCGAATCAACCGTGCGCCACGTATCACCAACACAGATTTTTCTCTGTGTCTCGGTGACTCTGTGGTGAGAGGCTTCTCGCGGAAACCGGCTGATCAAGTCACCCCAGTAATCCACACCTAGTTACCAATATGTGCAGCGACTTGCAGCTTGCCACTAATTGGCACCCCTCCAAATTGCAACTAAGTCGCTGCCATTCAATCATTTGCCGGAAGTGCACCTATTGGCGTACAAGCTGCAATTCTCCAGGTGCCTGCACTTGAGGCGATTCACTGGGGGAGCAAGTGACGACACTGTTCGGTACTCCGGAAATTCAACTGCGATCGAAGCACACCATGCTTCCGATCCTTACCGTGCTGTTCCTGATCTCATACGGTCTGATGACCCTTCTGATCGTGGAGCAAGGCAGCACCATTGAGTCGCAACGCACGCTGATCCAGCAGTTGCTCGGCGACAGCAATGAATTGACTGCAATTAAGACCCAGGCGATCCAGCAGAAGGCTCATGCCCCCAAGCCCCCTGCGAGCGCCCAAGCAAGTGACCCGGTTCAAACTCCGTCAACCCAGGCAGTACCGTCCGAGAAGGCCAGCGCGGCCAAGAATCACAAGGCGCAGAGACCCCTGCGCGCAATGCCGCCCGTGCCTGCCTCGGACATTGCAGATACTCGTAGAAGTTTGATGTCGATATAAAAATGCCCGGCCCCGTCTCCCGGAGCCCTGTGAGAACGACATGAAAGTCCTGGCCCTAGCGTTGCTGTTTTCGTTGCCTATCCCGAAGTTGGCCCCGCCGGATCGTCCGCTGGTGGAAACCGCCACCAAGCACGCCCACAAGAAGGGAGGCCGCTGGTACATGGCCGCCAACGGTCACGCAGTCTACTGCTACGGCCCCGTCATGTATGTAACCGAATCCCAGGGAAGCTTGCAGCGCGTCGCGACGTTCTGCCAGAACGATCAGGCCATGGTGCCGTTGAAGGACTAGGCTCTAGCCTTCAGGCTCTAGCCTTCAGGCTCTAGCTTTCAGGCTCTAGCTTTCAGGCTCTAGCTTTCAGGCTCTAGCTTTCACGCTCTAGCTTTCAGATCTATTCGTCGAAATCTCTGCAGTTGTTTACGTTGAAAAGGGCAGAGCCTCGGATTGACCTAAAGTCCCGAGGCTTTGAGCTAGAGCCTGATTGCTAGGCCTTGTTGCTAGAGCCTGATTGCTGGGGCCTAAAGTCGCCCAAGCCCAACGCGCACTTTCTCCCCACTCCTGTAAATTAGAGCCATGCCCAAGTTCGAGAGACACCTGTTCATCTGCTGCAATCAGCGCGAGCCGGGCCATCCGCGCGGGTGTTGCGACCCGGCGGGTCAGGCCCAATTGCAATACCTTTTCAAACAAAAACTCGCGTTGCGTGGATTCAACAAACGCGTGCGTGCGAATATGTCGGGATGCCTCGATCAATGCGAGCATGGCCCGACCGTGGTGGTTTATCCCGATGGCGTCTGGTACGGGCGCGTCACACCGGGCGACGTCGAAGAGATTATCGAATCCCACATCGTGAACGGGCGTCCGGTCGACCGCCTCATCTTGCCTGAGGACTGCATTAACGCTTCAAGCTGCCCGCATCGCAACCCCAAGCCGGATCGCTAAAAGTTGTAACTGGAGAGTCGGGCATCCCCGCCCGACATTAAGCGCATATGTGCCGAATGCGTTACCAACCGCGGCTTCTCGCGCAGTGCGGCCAGCGCTCCCTCTGGTTTCAGTTGCTAATGAGTGCTGCGACACAAGACAATCGGGGCAGAATCCAGAACAGGAAAACGAATATTTCGCACTGCCACCTCGGTTTAGTCCATGCACGAATAAGACGCGTGGGCGAGACACTCGCCGCTCTATGAAAATTTTTCTAGGGGAAGACATTAGAGTCGACCAAAGAGACAGAGCATTGGGAGCTGAGAATCGAAGATTCAGGTTTTGAGCTGAAAGCTGACCGCCAAAAGCTGAGAGCTGCTTCCAAAACGAAAAGGCCACCCCGGCAAAAGGGCGGCCTCTTCTTTCAAGGGAGAATAGTTCTAACGGAAGGCAAAGTCCGCCAAAACTTTCTGGCGAAATCTTATGGGCCGAAAAAGGGGGGTGTCAAGGGAATTTTAGAGAATAAATGCTTTTGTTTTCATTAACTTACGAAAGCAGCCAACAGCCGTCGAAAACGTATCATCTTGAGATTTTTGCAGCCTGTAGTCCCTCTAAAGCGCTTTTATTCTTCTACTTACCATGGCCAGCCAGTTGGGCGGACCGGCCCGGCGACCCAAATTCCCGCCTCACTCCCGCGCTTTTTGGACTGCGTCAATGTGCAACGCGATGAAGTCATCTTCAGTCGTGCGTGTCCGCCGCGGCAGCAATTTCTGTAACGCCATCCGCACCCCGCCGAAGGCGAATCCTGCAGCGATGGTAATTCCCATCAATACCCCGCACAGCACCACGACATTCCACAACAAATTCGCAACATTGTTTTTCTTGTCGAAGAAGGTATTTTCATTCCAGGTTACATCTGCGTCGTAATGGACGGATGCTAACAGCGAACTTGCCTCGCTCTCCGAAATGGGTCCAGCCGCGACCGCCACGATCGGGCCCGACCGTTTTCGCGCGAAGGCGCCCATCTCGACCACGGCCGGCTGACCTGCAGCCTGCGGACCAGTGCTTTGATGAGCCGCTTCGATGCGTTTCAAATGTTCGGCTGCAATCTGAGGTGTGGGATACGAAATCAGAAGCAGCGTGCCTTCGGCGCTCGAGCCTCGATATGTACCCTCGACCACTTCTGCTCCCGCCCCAAAGTCGATCAACTGCGGTTCTTTACGTAATCCTGCTTGGGCAGGTAGGTTGGTAATGGCGGCAGGTTGCGCGCCCCGCCTTGCGGTAGCGGAATATCCGCCGACAATTCCCGCAGCTCCGCCGCCGACATCACGCTCAGTTTGTCGAACAGCGCCTGCACCAGCACGTTGCCGCGATAGAACAATATCCGGTTATTAAGCGATGAGCCCTGATCTCCGATTTTCTCGTTTAACATCTCGGGCTGCTTGTAGAACGTAAACGCTCCATAAGCTCCGCTGGCATCGGCAAAGCGCGCCGCTCGCACGGTGAGCTTGCGCCCGTCCTCGCGGCTGTAGACGCCAGACGAAACATCGGTAAAACCGTACTCTTTCAGGATTGCGGGATTGGCGGGATCCGCAGTCGCCGCATCCTTACTTGTTTGCAGGCTGCCCTGCAGTTG